>JAYQUR010000001.1:0-33013 GCA_038148075.1 Alphaproteobacteria bacterium
CGAGATCGCGCGCCGGCTGGCGCGGCTGGCCGAAGCGCCGTTCCTCAAGGTCGAGGCGACCAAGTTCACTGAGGTCGGCTATGTCGGCCGCGACGTCGAATCGATCGTGCGCGATCTCGTCGAGATCGCGATCCACATGACGCGCGAGAAAATGCGCAAGGACGTCGTCGCCAAGGCCGAGCTCGCCGCCGAGGAACGCGTGCTGGATGCGCTGGTCGGCGACACGGCGAGCGCGGACACCCGCCAGAAGTTCCGCACGATGCTGCGCCAGGGCGAACTCGACGGAAAGGAAATCGAAATCGACGTTCAGGACTCGGGCAGCGGACTGCCGACGTTCGACATTCCCGGCATGCCCGGCGCGCAGATGGGCATGATCAATCTGAACGACATGTTCGGAAAGGCGTTCGGCCAGCAGACCAAGCCGAAGCGCATCACGGTGGGCGAGAGCCATGAGCTGCTCGTGGCCGAGGAGAGCGACAAGCTGCTCGACGACGATACCGTCGTGCGCAACGCGATCGACTCGGTCGAGCAGAACGGCATCGTCTTCCTCGACGAAATCGACAAGATCTGCGCGCGCGCCGACACCCGCGTCGGTGCAGACGTCAGCCGCGAAGGCGTGCAGCGCGACCTGCTGCCGCTCATCGAGGGCACGACCGTTACGACCAAACACGGCGCGGTGAAGACGGACCACATCCTGTTCATCGCGTCGGGCGCGTTCCATCTGGCGAAGCCGTCTGACCTGTTGCCCGAACTGCAGGGCCGGCTGCCGATCCGCGTCGAGCTCAAGGCGCTGACCGAGGAGGATTTCCGCCGCATCCTGACCGAGCCGGAGGCCAACCTGATCCGCCAGTACATCGCGCTGATGGAAACCGAGGAACTCACGCTGTCCTTCACCGACGATGCGATCGACGCGCTCGCGAAGCTCGCTGCAGAGGTCAACCGGACGGTGGAGAACATCGGCGCGCGCCGCCTGCATACCGTGATGGAGCGGCTGCTGGAGGAGGTTTCGTTCTCGGCGTCCGACCGCAGCGGCGAAAGCGTCACGATCGATGCGGATTACGTGAAGGAAAAGGTCGCCGATCTCGCCAAGGACGCGGATCTGTCCAAGTTCATCCTCTGATCCGGCCTGCGCCTTACCGGGCGGCGGTGTCGCGCAGCCGGTCGCCGATCCGCGCGTAGATTTCCTCCGCGATCAGATTGAGCCCGAAGCGCGTGTAGTGCGCGCCCGTCACGAACAGGGAATTTTCCGGATATCCCGCGAAGCGGCTCTGGTACATAGGCCCGTCATGCCGGGCGAGCATGTCGGCTAACCCGTAATGTTCGCCGCCGTAGCGCCGGGCGATGCCGCCGCCGCGGGCGACGATGTCGGGGTATTTTTCGGTGAGGTTGCGCCAGCGGTCCGCGTGATCGCGGCGCTCTTCGTCCCGCCGGGCCAGGTCGCGGGGCGATAGCGCCGTGCCGTGCGCCAGGCCGAGCTGTAGGCTCGGCTGCTCGAACGTCGCGAAGCCGATGTCCAGCTTGTTCGCGAGCCGGTAGATGCGTTCGAGATTGGTCATGTAGACGTCGGCGTAGCGCTGGAAATTTGCATCGTCCGCGGCCGCCTCGATGGTGTCTCCGACGAAGCTCTTCTTCGGCGGCGCCAGCGCATCGACAATCGCCTTGTAGGATCGCAGCCGCCGCAGGATCAGATCGAGTGTGCTCGCGGTTTCGCGGAACAGGTGGAGGACCTGTGCCTTGAAGGAGTAGAGCGACAGGTAACGCTTCATTCGCTCGCTGAAGGTTGCCGGCATGGCTACGTTGCTACCGCCGAGATCGTTCAGCCCCAGGAACATAATGAGGAAATCGGGATCGAGCGACTGGCCGTAGGTCGCGAAGGTCGCGTAGTGGAATGTCGAGATCCCCGACGGGATACCCATATTCAGCACCTCGAACCGCTTGGCGCCTCCGATTCGGTCGTTGAGGATCTTCTGCAGCTGCGCCGGGATGGTTGAATAGTCGTCCGGCGCATTCCATCCGAACAGACCGGAATCCCCCATCACGATGATGCGGAAGACGCCGTCCCGTTTGGCCCCGAACTCGCCGCCCCGGAACCCGAGACTGTTGGTGTTTACCGCAGGCGTCCGGTAGTTCGAAGGCAGCTTGAGGACGCGAATGCCGTCCGGGATAAACTCGACCCGCATGGTGATCGGATTGTAGTCGCCGTCGATCTCCGACTGCAGCCGCGCGCCGGGCGGCGCCTGTTCGGGAGCCGGTCCGGCCGCTACGGACGGACCCGAGCGGGCCGCGACGTAGTCGTATGCCGTCCATCCCATTTCGAGGACGAACAGAAGAAACAACGGGAAAAGCGGTCCCAGAATTCTGATGGACCGCTCGGGGCGAAACGAGACGGCCGCCGCCACGTAGGCGGTGACGGGCACCAGCCAGAGCGCCGCCCAATGCAGCGGCACGACGGTGGTCCGGAAGGCGAAGGCGACGGCGAAAAGCAGGACCGCCGCCAAAACCGCCGCCGTTGCGATCACTCGCCGCTTGAACATTCTCGCCCTCTGCTCGTTGGAATGCCGACCATCCGCCTAAGCCATGCGCGATTCGCCAAGTCAACGCGACGGCCCCGCGGGCTCAGCGCTTCCTCTTGAGCAGCACGTAGAACGCGCCGCCGCCGCCGTCGGTCGGCTGGGCCTGGGCGAAGCCGAGCACGCGGCTCCGGTTGCCCGCGGCGTTGAGCCAGGCCGGCAGTTCGCGGCGGATCACGCCGCCGCCCTGCTTAAGCGATCCCTTTCCGGTAATGACCAGGACGCAACGCTTGCCGGCGGCCTGCGCGGTGGCGAGAAATCCCGACAGGGCCGAATGCGCCGTATCGGCCGTCATCCCGTGCAGGTCGATGCGCGCTTCCGGCCGGAGCCGGCCTTTGCGTAGCCGGTCCATGGTGCGCCGGTCGAGGTTTGCAGGCACGCCCGCTTCCAGCGGCGCAGGCCGCCGGCTTGGCGGTTCGCTGCGCGGCATCGCGACGGGCATTTCCCGCATCCGGACCGGGCCGGAAGGCGGTTGCGAATCGACCGTCTCGCCGTCCCGCCGCGGCGCGGCATCGCCCAGCGGTTCGGCATCCGCCATGGCACGGCGGAACAGTTCGCGCTCTTCCGCGGTCGGGTGCCGGTCAGGTCGTTTCGCCATCGGCTTTTCCGACCAGCACGATGTGAAGGCGGCGCGGACCGTGCACGCCGATGGTCACTGTCCGCTCGATGTCCGACGACCGCGACGGACCGGTGATCAGCGTCACCGTGCGCGGCAGCGCAGCGCCTGTTTCGCCGTCGGGACGCATCTCGGCCCAGGCGTCCTCGTAGGCGCCGACGACATCCGACGCCTCGAGAACGACGACGTGGGTGTCGGGCAGGAAATTGAGCGTGTAGGGCGAGGAGGCGCCAGACCGAACCATCAGCGAACCGGTTTCCGCGATGCCGGCGGCGGCCGGAGTGATCGAGACGAGGTCGTCGACCCCTGCCGCGCCTTGCCGCAGGGTAAGCGCGGTTCGTTCCCACGGCAGCGCGCCGAGCGCGGCGCTGGGCGCCATCGCCGCTACGCTCGGCAGGTTCTCGCCTGCGAGGTAGGCCGCAACCGCTTCCGGCACGTCGTCGGGGGCGGCCACGCGGTCGACCGTCGCCGACGCTTCTTCGGCCATCGCGACGAAACGTGCGACAAGCTCGACCGGCGTTCCGCGGCCGCGCGCCGGGACCAGCGTCGTCGCAGCATAGGCGGGCGTCGGCACGGCCGCCCCTTCCGCCCGCCCGGTCGCGCGCCGGATACGACCGAGAATATCGTCGCGCGCGCTCATGCCCCGGGCTTCCGTCCGCGTTTCCAGCGATCGATGAAGGTGCCGCCTTCCGGTGCCGGCAGGTCGCGCTCGGCGGTCCAGCCGCTCGCAAACGGCAGCGAGCGGAACCGCCCGCGCCTCCCGCCCAGCCGTTTCAACAGCCCGATCCCGATCCGCGCGCCGAAGCGATAGAGACCGGGTCGCCGCGCCGCCCAGCCCCACAGGCTGACCGCGATGCGCCTGCGCGCCTTGTTGAGGCGGCGGTCGTGCGCCACTTCGCGCCACTTGCGCATCAGGCCCGGCAGCGGAATGCGCATCGGGCACACCGCCTGGCAGTTGCCGCAGAAGGACGACGCTTCCGGCAGCGGCCAGGCCTTGTCTACACCGGCCAGCGCGGGGCCGAGGACGGCGCCGATCGGCCCGCCATAGACGCCGCCGTAGGCGTGGCCGCCGGCCGCGCCGTAGACAGGGCATGCCGACTGGCAGGCGCCGCAGCGGATGCAGCGCAGCACGTCGCGGAAGGCGCCGTCGAGCAGGTCGGTCCGGCCGTTGTCGAGAAGGACGAGATGAAACTCTTCCGGTCCGTCCGGGTCGCCCGCGCGCCGCGCGCCGGTGGCGGTCGTCGTGTAGCAGGTGATCTCCTGCCCGGTCGCCGAACGGGCGAGAATGCGCAGGATGGTCAACGCGTCCTCGATGCGCGGCACGACTTTCTCGATGGTGGCGATCGCGATATGAACGCGCGGCAGGGTTTGCGTCAGGTCGCCGTTGCCCTCGTTGGTGACGACGACGATGGAACCCGTCTCGGCTACCAGCATGTTCGCTCCCGTGATGCCGACGTCGGCGGCGAGGAATTTCTCGCGCAGCTTGTGGCGCGCTTCCTCCGTCATCGACGCCGGTTCCTCCAGCGGCCGGTCGGCCGGCAGGTCGGTATGGAAGTCGCGGAACGTCTCTGCGATCTGCTCCTTCTTCAGATGAATCGCCGGCATCACCAGATGGCTCGGCGTTTCCTCGCGGAGCTGCAGGATGTATTCGCCGAGGTCGGTCTCGACGACATCCAGGCCGGCGGCAATCAGATGGTCGTTGAGCGCGATCTCCTCCGAGACCATCGACTTGCCCTTGCCGACCGTTCTTGCTCCCGCCTTGCGGCAGATATCCAGGATCGTGGCCCGCGCCTCGCTGGCGTCGCGGCACCAGTGCATCTGGCCGCCCGCGTCCGCGAGGTTCGCTTCGAAAGTTTCCAGGTAGTGATCGAGATTGGCCAGCGTGTGGTTCTTGATCTCGACGGCGCGATCGCGCAGCGCCTCGAACTCCGGCAGGCGTCCCACGATGCCCGGCCGGGCGAGGCGCGTATCGCGCTGCAGCTTGGACAGCGCCGCCTGCAGGTTCGCATCGGCCCGCGCCCGCGCCGCGTTGTCGGCGAATTTCAGGCTGTCGAGATGCGCGACCATCAGCGATCCCCGCTTTCGGCCTCGTCCCGCCCTTCGCCGATGGCGGGCCCGTCCGCCATCCCGGCGAGCACCTCCGCGACGTGCCGCGCCCGGATGCGGAGGCCGCGCCGCGACAGCCTGCCCGCGATGTTCATCAGGCATCCCAGGTCGCCCGCAAGCACGGTGTCGGCGCCGGTCGCGGCGATATCGTCAACCTTTCGATCGACCATGGCGCCCGAGACACCCGGATACTTGATGCAGAACGTTCCGCCGAAGCCGCAGCAAACGTCGAGAGCGTCAAGCTCCTTCACCGTCGCGCCGGGGACCGCCGACAGAAGCGCGCGCGGCTGCGCCGCGACGTTATGTTCGCGCAGACTCGAACAGCTATCGTGATAGGCCGCGTCGCCCTGCCAGCGCACGCCCTCGGGTGTCCAGTCGCGAACGTCGGCGAGGAATGCCGTGAGCTCCCAGCATTTTTCCGCAAACGCGCCGGCGCGGTCTGCCCAAGCGCCGTCGTCGGCGAGCAGGTCCGGATAGTGGCGTTTCAGCATTCCCGCGCAGGAACCCGACGGTGCGACGACATAGTCGAACGGCTCGAACAGCGCGATCGTCTGGCGCGCGATGGCAGCGGCCGCTGCCCGGTCGCCGGAATTGTAGGCCGGTTGGCCGCAGCAGACCTGGCGCAGCGGCACCTCTACCCGACACCCCGCGCGTTCCAGCAGGGCTGCCGTCGCGAAACCCACGGTCGGCCGGTAGAGGTCGACAAGGCAGGTGGCGAACAGGCCGACGGTCGGCGTGTCGGATGGCGTCATGGGGCGTTCCCGTACCGGAGTGCCGTCAAGGATGGCGGCGCGTCGGCTACTCCGCAAGGGCGAACATCAGCAGGAAGGTGCGCTGCAGGTCGTTGAAGTTGTCGTCGGACAGAATGTAGATCAGCGTTTTCCCGTGCCTGTCGCGACGGACGGAGATGCCCTCGAAGTTGTCGGCGATCAGGGGCGGGATGAGCTGGCCCAGTTCCTTTCCCTCGAAGATTTTACCCGGGCCGATGTCGCGCGGGTCGATCACGGAAATTCGGGTCCCGATGCCGCCAAGCGTCGTGAACCGGCGTTCGAGGAGGAAGACCGCGCCGTCGTCGTCGCGCGTCGCGAGGCCGACCGGCAGGTAGATTCCCGACCGGCGGAGGCCGACCGCGCGCCACTCGCGGCCGGAGCCGATCCATCCCGCGGCGATGCCCGGCCGGGCTTCGAGCCCCTCCGACAGGATCAGCAGTTCGTTGCCCCGCAGCCGGGTGATCGCTTCCGCCCCGCCGTTCGGCGGCGACGTTCGCAGGACGGGCGGGCTCGCCATCCGACGGGCGCCACTTCCTGGCGCGGCGTAGTGGCGCAGCCGGTGGAGGCGTTCGAATCCGACGACGTAGCTGCCGTCGGCCAGCCGCGCGATCGATTCCGAGTCCCGGTCGCCTTTCCGCTCCAGCGTGCGACCGCCCGCGCCGAGGACCGCCAGGATTTCGCCGTCCGTTGCGTTCACGAGATCGCCGTTGCCGTTGTAGACGAGCGTCGCGCGAAACCAGATGCCGCGGTCGCCGACGGCGACGAGCTTCGTTCCGTCGGCCGAGATGTCGAGACCCGACAGGCCGCCGAACCGGCGATCCGGCGAGCGCAGGTCGATGCCGCCGCGGAAGATCAACCTGTCGATCCGGTCGACGTCGGGGTTTTCGAAGGACATGACGACCTGCCGGGAATGAATCTCCACCGGGTCGGCGCGGCCGGCGGGCGGTGCGGCGATCGTGCCCAGAATCGCCGCGAGAACCGGGAGAAAACGCACGCCGGCCCTCTCGGTCAGTTTGCCGCCGTCGAGCGCGGCCGAAGGAACCAGTAGCGCCCCGGGGACTGCATCGCGCCGGCGCGCGCCGCGGCCTCCGAGCCGGGCCCCCAGAAAATATCGGCACGGACCGACCCGCGGATCGCGCCGCCGGTATCCTGGGCGATCATCAGCCGCCGTAGCGGCGGCGCCCCGTCTCCCGGCAGCACGGTGTCGAGCCAGACCGGCATGCCGAGCGGGAACCGCCGCCGGTCGATCGCGATGCTGCGGCCTGGCGTCAGCGGCGCGCCGAGGGCGCCGAGCGGTCCGGGTCCCTCGAGCTCGCGAAAGAAAACGTAGGACCGGTTGGTGCGCATGAGTTTCGCGCCTTCCGTCGGACGCGCGGCAAGCCACTTGCGGATCGCCTGCATGGACATTTCCTCGCGCGGAACTTCGCCGCGGTCGATCAGTTCCCGGCCGATGGACGAATAGGGATGCCCGTTGGTGCCCGCGTAGCCGACGCGAACGATCGTTCCGTCCCGCAGCCTTACCCGGCCCGAGCCCTGGATGTGGAGAAAGAACGCGTCTGCGGCGCTGTCGACCCAGACCAGCTCGAGGTCGCGCCCCCTGAGGACGCCGCGGTCGATCCCGGCGCGGTCGTGGTAGGGCTCGAGCCGGCCCGCCACAACGCGCCCCGCGATCCTCTTCCCTTTCAGCTCGTCGTCGAAGCGGCCCAGGTCGACCGCCACGAGATCCGGCGGACGCCGGTAAAGCGGAACCGTGTATCGGCCGCCGCGCTGCAGCGCCCCCCTCAGTTCGGGTTCGTAGTATCCGGTGATCAGCCCTTCCGGATCGCCGTCTGCGGCAGTGACGCGCAGCGGCTCGAAATGGCGTTCGAAATAGGCGCGCGCCGCCTGCGGCGAGGATGGATCGACGGACGCGGCCGCTTCGCAGACGCGTTTCCAGTCGGAAGCGCCGCCGAGCGGACCCGCTGGCATGCGCGTGAGGCGCGGGCAGGAGGTCGCAAAGGTTGCCAGCGCGGCCGCATGATCGTCGGCGGCCCAGCCCGGCAGGTCGGCGAAGGAAGCGGGGACGAAGCGCGCCTCGTCGTCCGGGATGTCCTCACGCGTCGCGCAGCCGGCGAGGATGGCGGCAAGAGCCGCGACGGCGGCAAGGCTTCTGAATGATCCGGGGGCAGCGCGATGGTGGGAGCGTGGCATGGGCTGACGCGTCATATGCGGCGCCGCGGGTGGTCCATCAGTTCTGGCTGCGGGTTTCGACCAGTTTCCAATTCGGGTCGCGCGATGCGGTGTTGCGGCTGAAGGTCCAAATATCGGTGATCTCGGTGACCTGGTTCGGGTCGCCTTCGATGATGCGGTCTTGCGAATCCAGCGTCACGTTGACCTGCTCGGAGACGAACTTGACCGTGACCATGGCGTCTTGGCCGTCCATGTCCGCTTCGACGATCTCGGCCGACTTGATGCCGATGATGGTCGTGTCGAGCGTGTTTTCCGCTTCCGTGCGCGTATCGATCGCCTCGTCGAAGCCCTCGTAGACTTCGTCGGCCAGAAGATTCCGGAGCGTTTCCTTGTCCCCTTCCGCGAACGCCTGCACGATCATTTCGAAAGCGGCGCGGGCGCCGTCGGCGAACCCGGCGGGGTCGAACGAATTGTCCGCGATGCGGATCCGCGTCAGCCCGGCCGACAGCGGGTCGTTGGGGTCGATTTCGGCGTCCGTTTCCGCATCGTCGCGCCGGTTCGGCAGCTCAACGACGTTGCCTTCGGACTGCGACTCCTGCGATCGCGTGGAAAGCGGATCGTGGCGCGGCTGTTCGTGGCCGGTGCGCCGGCCGAGGACGCTCCGCAGGCGCAGAACGAGAAACGCCGCCACCATCGCGAACAGTACGATGTCTAGGAACTGGAAACCCTCACCCATAACTTCGCTTTCCCGCGCTCTGGAACGCGCTTCGCGGCGGCCGTCACCATTGCGTCCGGATGGTCGGATGGACGCGCGAACGAGCCTTCGCTATACCCTTTTCGGCGCGCGGCAGCGACCCCTGTCCCGAAATAGCCTTGATCGTCGCCCACAACGCCCTCATCTGTGTACATAAGACCTCCTCCGGGAAATCGCAAGCATGGCTCTATTCCTGCTGGCGGCATTTATCGCCGTACCGGTTATCGAAATCGCCCTTTTCATCGAGGTGGGCGGCTGGATCGGCCTGTGGCCGACCCTCGCGATCGTGGTGGCAACCGCTTTCGCGGGCACGACATTGCTGCGCCTGCAAGGTCTTGCGGTGCTTCAGCGCGCGCAGGAAAGCGCCGCGCGCAACGAATTGCCGGTTGCAGAGGTCTATGACGGGTTGTGCCTTCTGGTTGCCGGCGTGCTGCTTCTGACGCCCGGTTTCTTTACCGATATGCTCGGGTTTCTGATCTTCATCCCCGTATTCCGCCGCACCGCGGGCCTCGTTATCTGGCGCTGGCTGGTCCGGTCCGGCCGGGTGCACGTTCATGCATCCGGATTCGGCGCACAGTCCCGCGGGAACGGCCCCCGGGGTCGGCATGGCGGGAGCGGGACAGTGATCGACGGCGACTACGAAGAGGTCGATCCCGCCCCGCCCGATCGCGACAGGCTCGGTCCGCGTCAGGGCGGTCCAAAGTAGTCTCGCGCCAGCCGGTCAGCGGCGCGCGGCACGGCGCGCCAGCACGCGCAGGCAGTCTCCGTCGGTGGCGCCGGACTTGTCGCCGAGGCGCCTTTCGAAGTGATCGAGCCGCAGCGCGCCCGCGGTTTCGTAAAAGTACAGCTCCAGATCGCAGGCTCCGTGCCGGTACCGCCAGAACTCCGCCGGCGGGTCGCGACGCACGAAGTTCGGTCGGCCCAGCCATTCCGCGACCCGTTCGCGGGACTGGTCGATAAGGTCGGCGGGCCGGGGCACGAATAGCGGGGGTTCGGGTACGGACGCCGTTTGCGGCGGCGGCGGCGCCGGGGACGCCCCGCCCTGCGCTGCAGGGGGCGCGGTCGCGGCCCCGCCGCAGGCGTGCAGCGCCAGCAAGGCGGGGAGGCCGATTCCCTTGAGGAAATTTTTCAGCAGGGCAGGCTCGTCTGGCTCAGGCGGTTTCGGTTTCCGCGTCGGCGGCGGCGCAGGTTCCGACATCCCCGACGATTTCGCCGCCGCGCTCGATCTCGAGCTTGCCGAACCGGACCGTCCCCGTCACCCGCCCGGTGGACCGGACGAACAGGATGTCGCGCGCCGTCAGGGAGCCTTCGAAGGTCCCGCTTATCTCGGCGACGTTGATTTCCGCCTCGCCCTTGAAGGTGCCGGACGCGGCGACTTCGATTTCCCGGCAGTCGCTGATGTTCGCCTCCACCCTGCCCTCGACGACGAGCTTGTCGCAGGCGCTGATACTGCCGCTTAGTTCGATGTCGCGGCCGACGATCAGTTTCTTGCCGTCGGGATCGCCGATGCTGCCCGGACGCGCGACGGGATTCATCTCGCGCGCCGCGGGGCGCGCCACTTCGGCCGTCCGGATCGACGGTGCCGGGGCCAGTGCGCCGGTTTTCAGGGGGAGCGCCCTCGGGGCGTCCGACTTGGTGTTTTCGTTTTCCGCCATGTCATTCACTTTCGATTTTCGTCGTCGCGGTTGTCCGCGTCAGGCCGTTTCGGCGTCGGGCCGCACCGCCTCGAATACGTGGATCATATAGGCCGCGGCAACCACCGGCATCAACCAGTTTACCACCGGAATCGTCATCAGTACGGCAATTGCGACGCCGCACAGGAATATCCGCGTGCGGTGTCGGCGCCGCAGCGCGCGCCCCGGGCCCGGCGACAAACGGCGAACCGCCGCGAATTCGAAATACTCGCGACCGAGCAGATAGCCGTTCAGTGCGTAAAAAACGAACGGAATCAAAGGGATCGTAACGATCAGGACGAGCAGCACCGGCACGACGATCAGAAGCACGAGCAGGTTCAGGACGATCGTGACGCCGGTAAACCGCAGCGCGTTGACGATCATCTCCACGACCGGTTCCTCGCGCGGCGGCGGCAGGTTCGGATAGTGGCGGGCCTCGACCGCGCGCGCGATCGGCTCCAGGTTCATCGAAACGATCAGCCCTGCGAAGGCGGGAAAGAACAGCAGGCCGAGCACGAACGCCGCGCTGCCGCCGAGGAACCGGATGACCGAATCGATCCAGCCGATGCCGACCACGGCCTGATCCGCAAGCAGCCAGTTCACGAGGAACATCAGGCCGACGAATATCGCCATTCCGATCAGGACCGCTCGCAGGATGACGCCGCGAACGCGCGGATCGCCGAGTTGCTCGAACGCATGGACGAGGCCGGAAATCATAGCGCTTGTTTACCTGCCGCGCGCGCGCGCGCCAAGCCCCGGCCGTTTTGCCGCCGACCGGTCGGCGTTTGCCCGATCCATTGATGTCCGCTAGGGCGTCGCTATACTGCGCGACCGATATTTCAGGCCGCCACAGGCCACCATTCGGGAGAACATCATGTCAGACGCGTCGCTCGACGTCGTCGGCGTCGGAAACGCCATCGTAGACGTCATCGCGCAGGCCGAGCCGGAGCTCATCGAGCGTCTGGAGTTGAACAAGGGCACGATGACCCTGATCGAATCCGACGACGCCGACCGGCTGTATGCCGAGATGGGCGCCGCGATGGAGACATCCGGCGGTTCCGCCGCGAATACGCTGGCCGGCATCGCCTCGCTCGGCGGAAAGGGCGCCTATATCGGCAAGGTCCGCGACGACCAGCTCGGGCAGGTGTTCGCGCACGACATCCGGGCCGTCGGCGTCGATTACCGGCTGCGGCCCGCGACAGAGGGCCCGTCGACCGCGCGGTGCCTGATTTTCGTCACGCCGGATGCCGACCGCACGATGCAGACCTATCTCGGCGTGAGCGTCATGCTCGGGCCGGAGGATATCGACCCGCAGGCGATCGGCGATGCGCAGATCACCTATCTCGAGGGATATCTGTTCGATCGCGACGAGGCCAAGGAGGCGTTCGTGAAGGCCGCCGAGCTAGCGCATACGGCCGGCCGCAAGGTGGCGCTGTCGCTCTCCGATCCGTTCTGCGTCGACCGGCACCGCGCGTCGTTCCGCCACCTGGTGGAAGGTCATGTCGACATCCTGTTCGCCAACCACGACGAGATCACGTCGCTCTACGAGACCAGCTCGTTCAACGAGGCGGTGGGCCAGCTCGTCGGTCACGTCGAGATCGGCGCGGTGACGCGCGGGGCGGAGGGCTCCGTCATCGTCACCGCCGACGAGATCGTGGAGATACAGGCGCAACCTGTCGAGAAGGTCGTCGATACGACGGGCGCCGGCGATCTCTATGCGGCGGGCGTTCTTTATGGGATCACCCGCGGCTACGAACTGGCGACGGCCGGGCAGATCGGATCGGTCTGTGCCGCCGAGATCATCTCGCATTACGGCGCCCGGCCGACGATTCCGCTCTCGGATCTCGTCAGAGGAGCGCTGCGCTAGGCAAACTTGCCTGTTGACGCCGGCTAGCGGAAAGCCATATCAAGCGCACCGTACGGCGGCGGCCTTCGATCGATCGGGGCCGCCGACGTTCGTTCGCACCCGTAGTTTCAGGATTTCCGCCGTGGCAGACCTTCGGAATATCGCGATTATCGCCCATGTCGACCATGGCAAGACGACCCTCGTAGATCAGCTGCTGCGCCAATCCGGCAGCTTTCGCGAAAACCAGAAGGTCGCCGAGCGGGTCATGGACTCCAACGATCTGGAGCGCGAACGCGGCATCACCATCCTTGCCAAATGCGCGTCGGTCGCCTGGCAGGGGACGCGGATCAACATCGTCGATACGCCCGGCCACGCCGATTTCGGCGGCGAGGTGGAGCGCATCCTGTCCATGGTCGACGGGGCGCTCGTGCTTGTCGACGCGGCCGAAGGTCCGATGCCGCAGACCAAGTTCGTCACCGCGAAGGCCCTGGCGCTTGGCCTGAAACCGATCGTCGTGATCAACAAGGCCGACCGGCCGGACCAGCGTGCCTACGAGGTCCAGGAGGAGGTCTTCGACCTGTTCGCGGCGCTGGGGGCGACCGACGAACAGCTCGATTTCCCGACATTGTATGCTTCGGCCAAGGAAGGCTGGGCGGCGGCGGACCTGGATGCGCCGCGCGACTCGATGACGCCGCTGTTCGAGCTGATCACCTCGCATTTCGCGCCGCCGGTCGCCGAACAGGATGCGCCGTTCGCCATGCTGGCGACGATCCTCGAATACGACACCTATCTCGGCCGCGTGCTGACCGGCCGCATCGAGCGCGGTACGGCGCGGATCAACGCGCCGGTCGTGGCGCTCGGACGCGACGGCAAGAAACTCGAGACCGCGCGCCTGACCAAGCTGCTGTCGGTCCGCGGCCTCGCGCGGGTGCCGCTCGCGGAGGCGCACGCGGGCGACATCATCGCCATCGCCGGTCTCACGGAAGCGAACGTCGCCGACACGATCGGCGACCCGGAGAACGCCGAACCGGTGCAGGCGCTGCCGGTCGATCCCCCGACTTTGTCGATGAGCTTCACGATCAACGATTCGCCCTTCGCGGGCCAGGACGGCGACAAGGTCACGTCGCGCCTGCTCGCAGCGCGCCTCGAACGCGAGGCGGAGGGCAACGTCGCGATCGGCATCGAGCGCACCGGCGACGAGAACGTCTTCGAGGTTAAGGGACGCGGCGAACTGCAACTCGGCGTGCTGATCGAGACGTTGCGGCGCGAAGGGTTCGAACTGTCCGTGTCGCGCCCGCGCGTGCTCTACCGGAACAATCCCGATACCGGCGCGCGCGAGGAGCCCATCGAAGAGGTCGTCATCGATGTCGACGATGCCTATGTCGGTCCCGTCGTCGAGGCGCTCGGCGAGCGCAAGGGCGAGATGACGGACATGCGTCCGTCGGGCGGCGGCAAGACGCGGCTGACCTTCCTCGCGCCGTCGCGTGGCCTGATCGGCTATCACGGCCAGTTCCTGAACGAAACGCGCGGCACCGGCGTCATGAGCCGCCTGTTTCATTCCTACGCGCCTTACAAGGGCCCGATTCCGGGACGGCGCAACGGCGTGCTGATCTCGAACGCAACCGGCCGGTCGGTGCCTTTCGCGCTGTGGAACCTGGAAGAGCGGGGGATTCTCTTCATCGGCGGCGGCGTCGACGTCTACGAGGGCATGATCATCGGCGAGCACAGCCGCGGCAACGACCTGGAGGTCAACCCGCTCAAGACCAAGAAGCTGACCAACATCCGCGCCGCCGGCAGCGACGAGGCGGTTCGCCTCACGACGCCGCAGACGCTGCGGCTCGAGGAGGCTATCAGCTACATCGACGACGACGAACTCGTCGAGGTGACGCCGCACCACATCCGGTTGCGCAAGCGCCTGCTCGATCCGCACGCGCGGAAGAAGGAATCGCGGCGCGCCGAAAGCGCCTGATCCGGCCCTCTCAGACCATCAGCTCGAGTTCGGCCAGCAGGTACGGGCGGAAGCGCTCGTAATTCTCGACCATCGGGAAATGCCCGATGTCTTCCATGATCGTGAAGCGCGATCCGGCTATCGCCTCGGCGGCGGCGCGGCTCATGTCGGGCGTCGCCGAATAGTCGTACTCGCCGGTGAGCAGCGAGACCTTGCAGCGGTTGGTGTCGATCCGCTTGATGTCTTCGCGCGCGTCGTGATCGACGCAGTAGAAGTAGACGTCGCCCTTGTATACGCCGGGCCCCGACTGGCTGTAGTACCACCAGTTCTCGCGGCGGCCCGCCTCCGGCGAGGACGGTGCGTTGAGGCCGTAGGTGTAGGACGCGGCGAGTTCGCCGCCGTGTATCGCCGGATGGTGCAGGAAATCGTTGTCTCGGCCCTCCGCGAACGCGGCGCTTTCCAGCCCGATGATCCCGGTGATCTCTTCCTGATAATCGGCGGCGACCTTGAGGACGACTGCGCCGCCCATCGAGCAGCCCATGACGATAGGTGCGTCGAGTTCCAGCGCGGTCCAGAAATCGTGGATCAGCCCGACATACATCTCGGTTGTCAGCAGGTACTTCTCCAGCCACCAGCCGTCCGGCGGGTTGGAGCGTCCGTGGAACGGCAGGTCGAAGGCGATCACGCGGCATTTCGACGTGACCTCGGGGTCGTTGAGAACATGGCGGAACTGGCGGCTGTCCGCGCCGGCCGTGTGCAGACATACCAGCGGACGGCCTTCGCCCGCCTCCTCGTAGAATATCCGGTACGACTTGCCGCCGCTTTCAAGCGTCAGGTAGCGGCCGACGACGGGTTCAAGCTGCGGCATCGATCGGCTCCATTTCGCGCAGGATGTTCATCATGCGGTGCAGCGCGCGGGCGTTCTGCATCGTCGCCAGCGAGTTGCCGTCGAGCTGGAATTCGTCGATGCGCATCAGCATGGCGAAGAAGTCGTGATAGAGCGGCGGCGGGTCGGGATTGATGAATTTGTTCCAGACCGACATCGGCGCCCGCAGGGTAAACTCGACCGGCCGGTCGAAGCGTGGGTTTTGCGCGATCTCCGCGATCTTGCCCTGCCGCACGGCAACCAGGAAATCGTTGCCCTCGAACGAGAGCTTGAAGTCGAGCGTGAACCAGTCGCCGATTACGCCCATTTCGGGGTCGGCATTGACCGCGTCGCGGTATCTTTCCATCCACTCCAGTGAGGGATTGCCGGGCATTCGAACCTCGTCGGGCTGCGTCGTTCCGAAAAGAAAACGGCCCCGACGGGATGCCGGGGCCGTTCGTCAGATCGATCCGTTACTGCTTGGTCGCAGCGGCGGCCTTCTTCAGAAGGGCGTACATGTCCTTCGTCTTCGGATCGCTGCCGAGGATTTCGTCGGCGATCGGCTGTACGCGCTTGCGCAGTTCGGCCTTGTCCGCATCGGACAGGCGGATGACCTCGGCGTCGCGCGCCCAGTCTTCTTCCGCCTTGCGGGTAAGGTCGTAGCCCCACTTGCCGGCGTGCGGCGTGACATCCTTGCCGACCGCGAAGACCAGGTCCTTAAGATCCTTGGGCAGGGTCTTGAGCCAGGCGTTGCTGAGGAACTGGCCGCAGGTGATCTGGCCCATGCCGGTGAGCGTGATGTACTTGGCGACCGTCCAGAACTTCGACGGGTACATCACCGTAATGGCGCTGCGAACGCCGTCGATCACCTTGCGCTGCATCGCAGGCAGCACCTCGGTGTAGGGCATCGGTACGCCGGTGGCGCCCATCTTGTCCATGACCGCGCGTTCCAGCGGCGTCGCGAGAACGCGGATCTTGCGGCCCTCGAAGTCCTTGAGGGTGCGGGCCGGTTTGAGCGTGGCTACCGACGTACCCCCGCACGACCACAGATAGCTGGCCACGAAGCCCTTGTCTTCGCCAAGCTTGGTGAACTTCTCCCTGAACTCGGGATGGTTGATCGCACGATGGGCGTGGCGCTCGTCGTCGAACATTCCGGGCGAGTCGGTGACCATGAAGGCCTTGTTGATGCCGACGAAGAAGCCCGGCGGAATGTTGAACGCTTCCTGCGTGCCGAACTGGATGCCCTCGATCTGGCGCGGGATCTTGCCGAGCTGACCGGCCGGGAAGACCTTTACCTCGATGCGGCCGCCGGAGCGTTTCTCAAGCTCTTCCTTGACCCAGTTCGCAGAGAAATGGTTCGAGTCGTTGATCGTCGGCATGCCGATCTTCATCGTGTATTTCTTCTGCGCGGCCGCCGGCCCTGCGGCAAGCGCCACGCCCGCCGCCACGCCGGCGGCAATCCATAGTTTATTCATCGTCCTGTACTCCCTGTTGAGTTTCCGATTCCGGTTTTGTGCCGGCGGAATGCCGGTCTTTACGGGTTACGGCCGCGCCTTGGACGAACCCTGGGCGCGGCCGCTCCGATCTCTATTTCCGGGTCGCCTTGGCGGCGTCCTTGAGCAAAGCGAACATATCGGCGGTTTTCGGATCCTTGCCGAGGAGATCGTCGCCGATGGAGGCCACGCGCTTGATCAGGTCGGTGCGTTCCGCTTCGGGCAGCCGGTAGACCTGTCCCACTTCCGCCCATTTCTTCTCGGCGGCGCGTGTCAGATCCTCGCCCCACTTGCCGACCAGCGGCGTGACGTCTCGTTCCGCCTGCATGACGACCTGCCGGAGATCGTCCGGCAGCGACTTGAGCCAGGATGCGCTGAGGAACTGGGCGCAGGCAATGTGCGCGGTTCCGATCAGCGTGACGTGCTTGGCGACGGTATAGAACTTCGACGGGTACATCACGATGATGCCCGTGCGGACGCCGTCGATGGTGCCGCGCTGCATGCCGGGCAACACCTCGGTATAGGGCATGGGAACGCCGGTCGCGCCCATCTTTTCCATGACGGCGCGCTCCAGGGGAGTCGCCAGCACGCGGATTTTCTTGCCCTTGATGTCGGCCAGCGTCTTGAAGGGCTTTATCGTGTTGACCGCGGTGTCGCCGCACGACCAGATCGATCCGCCGACGATGCCCTTGTCCGCGGCGAGGTTCAGGAACTTCTCGCGGAACGGCTCGTGGTTGACGGACCGGTACTGGTGCTGGATGTCGTCGAACAGACCCGGTGCGTCGGTGACCATGAAGGCGCGGTTGATGCCGATGAAAAAGCCCGGCGGAATGTTGAACGCTTCCTGGGTGCCGAGCTGGAGACCTTCGATCTGCCGCGGAATCTTGCCGAGCTGGCCTGCCGGGAACACGCCGACCTTGATCCGGCCGTTCGACTTCGCCTCGATTTCCTTCTTGAGCCAGTTGGCCTGAAGGTGATTGGAGTCGTTCACGGTCACGAAGCCGATTTTCATCGTATAGGTCTTCTGGGCGTTCGCGGCGCCGGCCGCAAGGGCCAGCCCCGCTGCCGCCGCGGCAATCGTAGCAAATGAGCGCTTCATGAGGATTCTCCCTTCCAAGAGACCTGTCGCGCGGCGACAGATCGGGCGCCTGTTTCCGTCCGTTACGAGCCTTTTTTGGTTTTTGTCGGCCCGCGTGAGCCGAACGCTAGCACAGCGTCCCGGATCGGCAAAGTTAGAATGCTAACGAATGCGCCGGCTATTCGGGCGCGGACTGTTTGTATTCGATCTCCAGAACGCGGACCTCTTCGGCGGAAATGTTGACGGCGTTATGCTCGATCGGGGCGGCCCATGACATCGCGCGGCCGTTTTCATAGGGCACTTCCCGCTCCGATCCGTCGGCGCTCTGGAGCAGCAGGGCGCCGCCCGATTGCTGGATCGTCACGTAGTCCCATTCGTGGCGGTGCCAGCCCGTCTGGTCGCCCGGCGCGAAAACCCACTGGGTGATCCGGGTGCGGGCGTCTTCGTGCAGCAGGGTGTGCCGGGCGAGCGACGCGTCCGCGAGTTCCGCCGCGGTACGGGTGCGCAAATGTTCGGACATCGTCGTCTCTCCGTTATCGGCGATCCGCGATTCTAGCCAACCTCGGCCTGCGGCGTCTAGAATCCGGCCATGACACCCGGTAGCGCGGCCCCATCGACGGCACCGTGGTCGGCGCGGCTTCGCGATCCGCGCTTTCGCACGATATTCCTGTTCGGCATGGCGAGCGGCCTGCCGTCGTCGCTGGTTTTCGCGACGTTGTCGATCTGGCTGCGCGAAGAAGGCATCTCGCGCACCTCGATCGGCCTGTTCGGCGCCGTCGCGACGCCGTACGCCATCAATTTCCTGTGGGCGCCGCTTGTCGACCGGTTGCGTCTGCCGGTTCTCGGCCGGCGGCTCGGCCAGCGCCGGTCGTGGATCCTCCTGTGCCAGGTCCTGATCGTGCCCGCCGTCCTGCTGACGGGATTGCAGGATCCCGCCACATCGGCCGCGGCGCTGGCGGCGTGCGCGCTGGCGATGACCGTCCTGTCGGCGACGCAGGACGTGGCGATCGACGCCTACCGCATCGAGATCCTGAAAGAGGACGAATACGGCGCCGGGGCTGCGGTGGCGATCTACGGCTGGCACACGGGCGCCTTCCTGACCGGCGCAGGCGCGCTCTATGTTGCAAGCGGCGGCGGCTGGGCGCTCGCCTATGCGGCGGCGGCGGGGGTTATCGGCCTGGTCGCGACGGCGGTTTTCTTCGCCCGCGAACCCGACCGCCCGCGGGAGCGCAAAGCGCCTGCGGCGAATGCCGCCGACTGGCTCCGCCGCGCCGCGGTCGATCCCCTCGTCGAGTTCTTCCGCCGATTGGGGTGGGTCGCCGTCCTCGTTCTCGCGGTGATCGTCTTCTACAAGTTCGGCGACGCCATGCTGGGGCGCATGTCGGGCGTCTTCTATGTCGATCTCGGTTTCTCGAAGCTCGATATCGCGAACTACACCAAGACCGTCGGGCTCGCCGCGACGTTGCTCGGCGTCGCCGTCGGCGGCTGGGTGACGGTGCGGCTTGGCGTGATGCCGGCGATGTTCCTCGGCGCGTTCCTGATGGGGGCGACCAACCTGTCCTTCGCGCTGCTGGCGTACGCCGGGCGCGATTTTGAGCTGCTGGCGACGGTGGTGTTCTTCGACAATCTGACCGGCGGCATGGCGACGACGGCGTTCGTCGCCTACCTGTCGGGATTGTGCAACGTCGCCTTCACGGCGACTCAGTACGCGCTGCTCGCCTCGCTCGGCAATTTCGCGCGCATCCAGCTCGGCTCGGTGTCGGGCTGGGCGGTCGACGCGCTCGGCGGCGACTGGACGCTGTTCTTCGTCCTTGTCGGCGGCGCGTCGCTGCCGGCGATCGGGCTTCTGTGGCTGCTGGTCGCGCTGACGTCCCGGCTTCGTCGCTCCGCATCGGCCGAATTCGTTCCATGACGGTCCCCGCGGACGGCCGTCTCCGTATCGTCGACGCCGACATCACGACGCTGGCGGTCGATGCAATCGTCAATGCGGCCAACGAATCGCTTCTCGGCGGCGGCGGCGTCGACGGGGCGATCCACCGCGCCGCCGGTCCCGACCTGCTGGCGGAATGCCGGACGCTCGGCGGCTGCGCGACCGGCGATGCAAAGATCACCCGCGGCTATAGGCTGCCGGCGAAGCGCGTCATCCATGCCGTCGGACCGGTCTGGCACGGCGGTGGGGCCGGCGAGGACGGACTGCTCGCGGGATGTTACCGACGGGCGCTGGAACTGGCCTCCGAACACTTCCTGCGGTCGGTCGCGTTCCCCGCCATCTCGACGGGGGTCTACCGGTTCCCCGCCGCCCGGGCGGCGCGCATAGCCGTCGGCACGGTGCGGTCGGAACTCGTCCGGCATCCGGATATAGAGGAAGTCGTATTCTGCTGTTTCGGCCCGGCGTCCGTCGCCGTGCACGAGGCGGCGCTTGCGGACGACGAAGAATCGAATCGGTCGGGTTGAACCGCGAAGGATTGTGTGGACATTTAGACGAACGCTCCGCGTTTGAGGAAGGAATTCCCGTGGTTCTCAAGAATCCTCTCATGCAGTTGTTCGGCCAATCGCCGTTCAAGCCGCTCCAGGAACATTTCCGAATAGTGCTTCAGTGCGCGAACGAAGTACCCGGCCTGCTGAGCGCGGCGCAGTCCGGCGATGCGGCCCAGATCGCGGAGATCCGGGACAGGATTTTCGCGCAGGAGAGCGAAGCGGACGCGGTCAAGAACGAGCTCCGGTCGCATCTTCCCAAGACCATGTTTCTTCCCGTCGACCGCCGGGAGCTTCTGGTTATCCTCGACATGCAGGATTCCATCGCCGACACGGCGCAGGATATTGCGGGCATGATGGTGGTCCGCGACATGCGCCTTCCCCCGAACGTCCATGAACCGGTGATGGCGTTGACCAGGCGCTGCGTGGATGCGTGCAACCAGCTCGGCATGATCATGGAAGAGCTGGACGAACTCGTCGGGACCGGGTTCCGGGGGCCGGAAGCGGACAAGGTCATGTACATGATCGACGAGCTCAACAAGATCGAAACGGACACCGATGTGCACGCGGTAAACCTGATGAGGGTGCTGTTCGCGAACGAGAACGAAATCGGCGCCGTGTCGACCGTCATGTGGGACCGTGTCATCCACTGGATCGGCGACCTGGCCAATTTCGCGGAACGGGCCGGCAACCGGCATCGCCTGCTGCTCGCGCGCTGAGGACGTTCGCCATCTTTCCTGTGAAACCTTCATCCGGGCCGGTTGAATGAACGTCATCGCCGAGTTCGGCCCAATGCTCCTGATTCTCGGAGTGGCGTTCGGGGTCTTCATGACGTGGGGGATCGGCGCCAACGACGTCGCGAATGCGCTCGGGACCTCCGTCGGGTCGGGCGCGCTGACCGTCAAGACGGCCATCATCGTTGCGGCCGTCTTCGAATTCGCGGGCGCGAGTCTCGCAGGCGGCAGCGTGACCAGTACGATCCGCAAAGGGATCGTCGATCCGGCACAGGTCGCCGACCGGCCGGAGTTGCTCGTTTTCGGCATGCTGGCGGCGTTGCTGGCGGCGGGCTGCTGGCTCGCCCTGGCATCGATGCGCGGATGGCCCGTTTCGACGACGCATTCCATCGTCGGCGCGATCGTTGGCTTCGCGGTCGCCGGCATCGGCGTCGATGCTGTAAGCTGGGGCAAGATCGGACAGATCGCCGCAAGCTGGATCGTCTCGCCTGCCCTGGGAGGCGGAATCGCCTTTCTGCTCATGATGAGCATCCAGAAGCTCATCATGAACTCGCCAACGCCGTTCGCGAGCGCGGTGCGTTATGCGCCCTACTATCTTTTCCTTGTCGGGTTCGTGATTTCGCTGGTGACGATTTTCAAGGGTTTGAAGCACCTCGACGTCGATCTCGACGGTTTCGAAAGTGCCGGCGTCGCGGCTTTGATCGGCATCGCGGTTGCGTTTATCGGGCGTCGTGCGGTCAAGCGTGTCGTGGTGACGGACCCGATCGATTCGTCCGAAAGGTTTGCCGGCGTGGAGCGGGTGTTCGCGCCGATGATCGTCTTTACCGCCTGTGCGATGGCGTTTGCACACGGCTCCAACGATGTCGCCAATGGCGTCGGCCCGCTTGCGGCGATCTACGGGCTGATCGAGACCGGCGGCGAGGTTACGCAGAAACTTGCGATGCCGTTCTGGATACTGGCGCTCGGCGGTGCCGGCATTGTGCTCGGTCTCGCAACCTACGGCTATCGCGTGATGCAGACGATCGGCCGGCGGATTACGGCGCTGACGCCAACAAGCGGCTTCTGCGCCACGGTTGCGGCGGCGATTACCGTCGTCCTGGCGTCGCGGACGGCAATGCCGGTCTCGACGACGCACATTGCGGTCGGCGCGGTGATGGGGGTCGGAATGGCGCGGGGCATCGCCGCCCTCAATCTGCGGGTGATCGGCAGCATCGTCGTTTCCTGGGTGGTGACGCTACCTGCGGGCGGGGTTCTCGCAGCGGCCTTCTACTTTATGCTCAAGGGAATGTTCACCTAGAGCGGGGAGGCGCGTCGCCGGTCCTACATCTCCGCCGCTTCCGCATCCAGCGCATAACCGGCGGAACGAACCGTGCGGATGACGTCCCTGTCGCCCTCTCCGTTCAGCGCTTTCCGAAGCCGCCTGATATGGACGTCGACGGTACGGGCATCGATATAGATGCCGTGCCCCCAGACCGAGTCGATGAGCTGGTCCCTGGAAAGACGCGGCCGGGATGTTCCATGAAGTGGCGGAGCAGCCGGAACTCGGTGGGCCCCAGGGCTACGGGCCTGGTTCCCCGCGCGACCTTGTGCTCGGCGAGGTTCATCTCGATGTCGTCGTAGGCCAGACGCTCTTCCGCGATCGCCGGGCGCGAACGCCGCATTACCGCATTGATGCGGGCGATAAGCTCTTCGGGCGCGAAAGGTTTGGTGACGTAGTCGTCGGCGCCGGTCTCCAGTCCGCGCACCCGGTCCGACTGTTCGCCGCGGGCGGTCAGCATGATGACCGGCAGGTTCCGCGATTCCGGCTTGCGCCGCAGCTGACGGCAAACCTCGATGCCGGACATGTGCGGCAACATCCAGTCGAGCAGCATCAGGTCGATGCGGCGCTCGTCGACGATCAGGAGCGCCTCTTCGCCGCTCGCCGTGGCGACG
Organism: Alphaproteobacteria bacterium; assembly: GCA_038148075.1. Lineage (GTDB taxonomy): Bacteria > Pseudomonadota > Alphaproteobacteria > MPNO01 > UBA830 > JAYQUR01. The sequence continues at coordinate 23,030 of JAYQUR010000001.1, forward strand.
ACCTCGAATCCCTCGCGCTCCAGGTTGTAACGGAGCAGTTCGACGAGCGCGGCCTCGTCCTCGACGACGAGTATGACGGGCGTCACTTCTCGTCCTCCTCCGCCTTCGGCCCGGCACGTTCCGCGAACGATAGAGACAGGTTCTCCACGTCCGGACCGCCCTTCGGCCGCGATTCGCGCATGCGGTCGCCATGCACGAGGAAATAGATCGTTTCGGCGATGTTCGTGACGTGATCGCCGATTCGCTCGATGTTCTTGGCGATGAACAGAAGATGGGTGCATATCGAGATCGAGCGCGGATCCTCGATCATGTAGGTCAGCGCCTCGCGGAACAGGCTGGTGTACATGATGTCGAGCGTCTCGTCGGCATGCCAGACCGTGACCGCCTTCTCGACGTCGCGCGCAATATACGCATCGATCACGTCTTTCAGCATCTGCTGGGCCTGGCGGCTCATGCGCGGAATAGAATGAACCGGCGCGACCGGCGCCGCGCTGGACAGCGTGATCGCGCGCTTCGAGATGTTCGCGGCGTAGTCGGCGATCCGTTCGAGATCGGCCGATATCTTGAGCGCCGCCACGATATGTCGGAGGTCGAGCGCCATCGGCTGACGCAGGGCGAGAAGCCGCGTCGTCTGGATGTCGATCTGGTAATTGAGATCGTCGACGAGCTCGTCGTCGGCGACGACCCTCACCGCGAGTTCGGGGTCGCGCTTGACGACGGATTCGATCGAACGCGCGATCTGCGTTTCGGTCAGCCCGCCCATCTTGATGATGTCGTTGTTAAGGTGCTCCAGCTCCTCGTCGTAGGATTTGACGATGTGCCCGCCGGAAGTCTGTTTCGTGGCCATGTTCGCTCCTCGAGACGAATGTCTCAGCCGTATCGGCCGGTAATGTACCCCTGCGTCCGTTCGTCGTGGGGGTTGGTGAACATCTGCTCGGTGTCGCCGACTTCGACGAGATTGCCGAGATGGAAAAACGCCGTGCGCTGCGAGACGCGCGCGGCCTGCTGCATCGAGTGGGTGACGATGACGATCGTATAGCGCTCGCGCAGGTTTTCGATCAGTTCCTCGATGCGCGCCGTCGCGATCGGATCCAGCGCCGAGCACGGCTCGTCCATCAGGATGACGTCCGGGCTGACGGCGATCGCGCGCGCGATGCACAGGCGCTGCTGCTGGCCGCCCGAAAGGCCGGTGCCCGGCTCGTTCAGCCGGTCGATCACCTCGTTCAGCAGGCCGGCCTTCTCCAGGCTTGTCATGACGATTTCGTCGACCTCCGCCTTGTCGGCGCACAGGCCGTGGATACGGGGGCCGTAGGCGACGTTGTCGTAAATCGACTTGGGGAACGGGTTCGGTTTCTGGAACACCATGCCCACCCGCGCTCGCAATTGCACGACGTCGAGCGTCGGATCGTAGATGTCCATGCTGTCCATCAGGATGGTGCCGCGGACGCGGCATCCCTCGATCACGTCGTTCATCCGGTTGATGCAGCGCAGGAAGGTCGACTTGCCGCAGCCCGACGGGCCGATCAGCGCGGTGACCTGGTTTTCGGGTATCTCCAGATCGACGCCGAACAGCGCCTGCTTGTCGCCGTAGAACACGTCTACGCCGCGCGCCGAGATTTTCGCGGCATCCGTGCCGGTCGCGGCTGTTTCCGCCGTTCCGGGTTCAGTTTCGACCGTTGCGTCCATATCCCACCTTCTTGGTCATCTATCCTACCAGCGCCGTTCGAATTTCTTGCGCAGCAGGATGGCGATCGCGTTCATCGCGATAAGGAAACCCAGCAGCACAAGAATCGCGGCGCTTGTCCGCTCGACGAACGCCCGCTCCGGCAGGTCGCTCCACAGGAAGATCTGAACCGGCAGCACCGTCGATGCGCTCATCGGGCCTTCCGGAATATCCACGATGAACGCCACCATACCGATCATGAGAAGCGGCGCCGTTTCGCCGAGCGCGCGCGCCATGCCGATGATCGTACCGGTCAGGATGCCCGGCAGCGCCAGCGGCAACACGTGATGCAGCACCGTCTGCTGGCGCGAGGCGCCCACGCCGAGCGCCGCCTCGCGGATCGACGGCGGCACCGCGCTGAGTGCCGCCCGCGTCGCGATGATGATTGTCGGCAGCGTCATGAGCGCCAGCACCATGCCGCCCGCCATCGGCGCGGATCGCGGCAGCCCGAAGAAGTTCAGGAAGACGGCGAGGCCGAGGAGGCCGAACACGATGGAAGGAACCGCCGCGAGGTTGTTGATGTTCACCTCGATCAGGTCGGTCCATCGGTTCTTCGGCGCGAACTCCTGCAGATAGATCGCCGCGGCGACGCCGATCGGGAAGCTGAGCAGCAGGGTCACGAGCATTGTCCAGAACGAGCCGACGATGGCGCCCCAGATGCCGGCGAGCTCCGGTTCGCGCGACGTACCCGAGGAGAAGAACGACCAGTTGAACTGCTTCTCGAGCGCGCCGGCGCTCCTGAGGGTGTTGAACCAGGCGATTTCCTTGTCCTTGAAGGGACGCTCGGATTCCGGCTTGTTCGGGTCGTAGGCGCCTTTGGCGAATTGATCGACCTCATCGGCGGCGACCAGCCAGACCTTCTGGCGGGTGCCGATAATCGACGGATTCGACAGGACCATGTCGCGGAGCTGGAGGTCGGCGCCAGAGCTGATCAGGCGCGTCAGGTCGCGCCGGTCGCGCCGGTTGCGCACCTCCGGGAATGCCTCGCGGATCGCCGATTTGTACAGACCGGCATAGTCGGCGCGTTTCAGCGTTTTCTCGTCGCGCGTCCCCTCGGGGTCGATCGTCGACGCATCGAAATTTATCTCGAGCTGGATGTGCGTCTGGACGAACGCCTGATAGCCCGACGCGGTGATGCTCGCGAGCAGCCAGATCAACGCGGCGATGGCGAGGCAGATCGCGACCAGCCCGTACAGGCGGAAGCGCTTGTCTGCCGCATAGCGGCGCCTCATCCGGGTGTCGGAGTCTCGTTTCTTCACGGTTCTGCCGCCCGTCGGGAGCGCTGCGGATTTCGATATGTCAGTCATATTGCTCCCGATACTTACGCACAACGTGCAACGCGACGATGTTGACCGCGAGGGTGACGCAGAACAGCAGCAGGCCGAGGGCGAAGGCGGCGAGCGTCTTCGCGCTGTCGAATTCCTGGTCGCCGACAAGCAGCGTGACGATCTGCACGGTTACCGTGGTGACCGCCTCGAACGGGTTGGCGGTCAGGTTGGCGGCGAGGCCGGCTGCCATGACGACGACCATCGTCTCGCCGATGGCGCGGCTGACGGCCAGCAGGAAGGCGGCGAATATTCCGGGCAGCGCCGCCGGCAGGATGACTTTCTTGATGGTTTCCGACTGCGTCGCGCCCAGCGCGTAGGAGCCGTCCCGCAGGCTTTGCGGTACGGCATTGATCACGTCGTCGGACAGCGACGAGATGACCGGAATGATCATGATTCCCATGACGAGGCCGGCTGCGAGGGCGCTTTCCGAGGCGACGTCGAGGCCGAGGGCCGTTCCGAGACCCCGGAGATAGGGCGCCACGGTAAGCGCCGCGAAAAATCCGTAAACCACCGTCGGGATGCCGGCGAGAATTTCGAGAAGCGGCTTGGCGACGGCGCGCACGCGCGGCGTGGCGTAGTCCGAGAGGTAGATCGCGGAGAGAAGCCCGACCGGCACGGCGACGATCATCGCAATCGCCGTGATGAGGAGCGTGCCGGCGAACAGCGGTATCGCGCCGAACGCGCCCGATGCGCCGACCTGGTCCTTGCGGAGCGCCGTCTGCGGACTCCACTCGGTTCCGAACAGGAATTCGAGGATCGACACCTTCTCGAAGAAGCGAATCGATTCGAAAATGAGGGAAAGAACGATGCCGACCGTCGTGACGATCGCGATCAGCGAGCACACGATCAGGAAAATGCGGGCCGCCGTCTCGACATGGTTTCGCGCGCGCAGGGCGGGCGAAATCCGGGCTCGGGCGTAGCTCGTGCCGGCGATCGCGACCGCGAGGGCGATCGCGAATATCGACGTGTTTCCGATCCACCGCAGATCGTTGAGCCGCGCCGCCGCCGCTGCTGCCGCAGGCGCCGCACGATCGGCGGGAATGTTGCCGTCCGCGATGTTGTAAATATCGTTGATCAGCAGGCCGAGCCGGTCCGGCGGAAGCGCGCCGAGCTCTTGCGGCAATTCGCCGACGACGATGCTCTCGACGATAAGGGGCTGGAAGGCGAACCAGGCGACGGCGACCAGCAGGGCGGGCACCGCGCACCACAACGCAATGTAAAACCCGTAATAGGACGGCCGCGAATGAAGCTCGCGCACCCGGCCGCCGACGATGGATTTCGAGCGCGCCTGCCCGAAAAGATAACCGAAGGTCGCCAGGCCGATTACCGCGATAATGAGAAAAGTCGGCGACATCTGTTGCTCTTTGTAATGGCGTCGCGCCCGTCGAGAGACCGGCTGCCCCGATTGTTGACGACCTGTCGCCGTGCCCGGCCTTCCCTGCGGTCCCGGCAACGCCCGTAACGTCTCCTCCCGCGATCCTATTGGCCACGGCGCGAAGAATTTATGACGCTTGTATGACAGTTATATGACGGCGCGCGCCGAAAGCGCTGTTTTGCGGTGGATCTGCGGCTTTATCCGCGCGCGGCGGCGGCGAGAACGGTATCGAGCTTCAGCGGCAGAAAGATCGTGAACGTGCTGCCCTTTCCGAGGGCGGATTCTATCGTCAGCGCGCCGCGGTGGCGGCCGACGATATGCTTGACGATGGCAAGGCCGAGCCCGGTGCCGCCCATCTCGCGCGACCGCGCGGTATCGACGCGGTAGAAGCGCTCCGTCAGCCGCGGGATATGTTCGGCCGGGATGCCCGGCCCCTCGTCCGAGATCGCGATTTCGATGTGCCGCGCGTCCGGCTTCATCGGTGCCGGCGCGGGACGGGTCCCTTCGGTCAGGACGATGTGGATCGTCGCGCCCGCGTTGCTGTACTTGATGGCGTTTTCGATCAGGTTTCTGAAAAGCTGGGCGATCTCGCTTTCGTCGCCCTGGACGTCGTGGGCGCCGAGGCCCGGCTCGACGACGACCTCGATGCCGCGTTCGGCAGCCGGGATTTCAAGCGCCGTGACGACGTTGGAAATCACCCGGGTAAGCTGCACGCGGTCCGCCGCCGGCGTGTTCTCGTTCAGCTCGATCCGCGACAACGAGAGAAGATCGTCGATCAGCTGGGTCATGCGGCTCGCATGCGCATCCATTATGCCGAGGAACTTCTCGCGGCCTTCCGGGTCGTCCCTGGCCGGTCCGCGCAGCGTTTGGACGCAGCCGCTCAGCACCGACAGCGGCGTCCGCAGCTCGTGGCTGGCGTTCGCGACGAAATCGGCGCGCATCTGGTGGACCTGTTTGATCTCGGTCACGTCGAACATCGCGATCACCGCAGCGGACCCGTCCGCCGCGGGCGACGGCAGTCGCTCGATCTGGGCGTTGAGCGCGCGGTCGGTAGGGAACTGGATGTCGAATTCGATCAGCTCGCGCGGCCCGCCCCCGAGCACGCGGTCGACGGCCTCGAGAACCCGAGGGTTGCGAAGGGCCGAGGACAGGTCGCGTCCCGGCGTCACCGCGCCCAGCAGGTCGCGCGCGCCGACCGTCGCGCGGACGATCTCGCGTTCCCCGTCGAGCAGAATCAGCGGATGGGGAAGGCCTTCCAGGATCGTCTCGGCCGAACTGGCCTGCGCGCCCAGGCGGCCGCGGTCGCGGCCCCACGCGTCCTGCAGGCGGGTGACAGCCTCGGTGAACTCCGGGAACAGGCCGGTCATTTCCCGTGCCGGCAGCTCCGCCGAGCTGTCGCGCGCGAGGATTTCGGCGAACTGGAGGATACGATAGACGTCGCCGAGGCCGCGCCGCACCATCCACCCGAGGGCTGCGACGGAGACTGCGGCGGCCAGAATCGCGATGCCCCAGCCCAGTTTCCCCGTCGCCGCGAGCGCGCAGAACACCGCGACGGGCGGGAGCGACGCGAGAACGGTCAGCGTCAGAAATCGCTGGAAGGGGATTCGGGGTGTCGCCATGGTCCGTCCGGGCGGGGCCGGTTCAGCTCTTTCGTTTCGGGGCGGCAGGTTTCTTCGCGCGCGCGGTGCGGCGTTTTTCCTTTTCCTTTTCGCGGGCGGCCAGCACCAGCGAATCGTGCGCGGCGATCGTCGCGAAGTTCACCATGTCGGCATCGTTGGCGCTGATCGGCACGATCTGGACCGACCGCGTCAGCCCGGTCAGCAGCGGGCCGATCACCGTCCCGCCGCCGAGCTGCTGGAGAATCTGCGACGAGATTGCCGCCGCATGAAGGCCCGGCATGATCAGGATATTGGCGGGCCCGGATAGCCGGCAGAACGGGTAGACGACGCGCAGGTCCATGTCGAGGGCGACATCGGGCGACATCTCGCCGTCGTATTCGAAGTCCGCGCCCTCATCGTCGAGAATGCGCACCGCGTCGCGGACCTGGTTCGCCAGGGCGCCCGGAGGATTGCCGAAATTGGCATAGGACAGGAACGCGACCCTGGGCTCGTGGCCCATCGCGCGTGCCTTGTCGGCGCATTGCCGTGCGATGCGGGCGAGTTGTTCGCCGGTCGGGCGTTCGTGAATCGTGGTATCGGCGATGAAGACCGTGCGCCCGCGCGACATGACCATTGTCTGGCCGAAGATCACCTGGCCCGGCGCCGGGTCGATCGCGCGGCGGACGTCGTCGAAGCAGACCGAATAGCTTCGCGACAGGCCGGTCACCATCGCGTCGATGTCGCCGTGGACCAGCATGCAGGCCGAGAACACATTGCGGTCCTGATGCACCAAGCGCTGGCAGTCGCGGTAGAGGTAGCCGTCGCGCTGGAGGCGCGTGTAGAGATATTCGGTGTAGTGGCGGTTGCCCCGCGACAGCCGCGCATTGTGGATTTCGATATTCTCCGCGCCGGTCAGGCCGAGCCGCTTGATCGTCTCGCGGACCTGCTCCTCGCGGCCGATGAGGACCGGTGTTCCGAGTCCCGATTGCGCAAACGCGATGGCGGCGCGGATCGACGTTTCCTCCTCGCCTTCGGCGAAACCGACCCGGCGCGGGTTGGCCCGCACCTGCTCGTGGATCGCCTGCAGCATGGAGACGGTGGGGTCGAGCCGGGCAGAGAGCTGCACGCGGTACTGTGCGACGTCGGGCATATCCATGCCCGCAACGCCGGAATAGACGGCGGCCTGCGCCACCGCGGGCGGAATCGAGGAAATCAGCCGGGGGTCGAACGGTACCGGAATGATGTATTCCGGCCCGTAGCGCAAACGCCGGCCCGAATAGGCCGCGGCGACCTCGTCCGGCACGTCCTCGCGCGCAAGCTCGGCAAGCGCGCGGGCCGCCGCTATCTTCATGTCATCGTTGATGGTCCGGGCGCGCACGTCGAGCGCGCCGCGGAAGATATAGGGAAAGCCGAGGACGTTGTTCACCTGGTTGGGATAGTCCGACCGGCCGGTCGCGAAGATAACATCCTTGCGGACCGCGCGCGCTTCCTCGGGGGTGATCTCCGGATCGGGGTTGGCCATGGCGAAGATGATCGGCTTGGCGGCCATGGATTTCACCATGTCCTGCGTCACCGCGCCGGCGACCGACAGGCCGAAGAACGCGTCCGCGCCCTTCATCGCCTCTTCCAGTGTCCGTGCCTTGGTGTCGACGGCATGCGCCGACTTCCACTGGTTCATGCCGTCTTCGCGGCCCTGATAGATGACGCCGCGCGTGTCGCACAGGATGACGTTGTCGTGCTGCATGCCGAACGCCTTCAGCAGTTCGATGCAGGCGATGCCCGCGGACCCGGCGCCGTTGACGACCAGCGTCGTCGTCTTGATGTCGCGGCCCGACAGTTCCAGCGCGTTGATCAGGCCGGCGGCAGCGATGATCGCGGTACCGTGCTGATCGTCGTGGAAGATCGGGATGTCCATCAGTTCGCGCAGGCGGCTTTCGATGACGAAGCAGTCCGGCGCCTTGATGTCCTCGAGATTGATGCCGCCGAAGGACGGGCCGAGATAGCGGACGCAATTGACGAACTCGTCGACGTCTTCGGTGTCCAGTTCTAGGTCGATCGCGTCGACGTCGGCGAACCTTTTGAAAAGGACTGACTTGCCCTCCATCACCGGTTTCGAGGCGAGGCCGCCCAGATTTCCGAGGCCGAGTACGGCGGTACCGTTCGAGATGACCGCGACCATGTTGCCCTTCGCGGTATAGTCGTAGGCGGTCGCGGGGTCGTCCGCGATCTCCAGGCAGGGAGCGGCGACGCCCGGCGAGTAGGCGAGCGACAGGTCGCGCTGCGTCGTCAGCGGCTTGGTGGCGACGACCTCGACCTTGCCGGGCCGTCCCGCCCGGTGCATCGCGAGGGAATCCTTGTCGAGATCGCTATAGGTGCGCTTGGCCATGCCGGTCCCTGTTCGAACTGTTGATAAATTCAGGATAATGAGGAAACCGCGTCGCTCCAACCGCTCAATGTTGAAGGTTTTTTGACGGCGCCGCCGCCGATTCGCGGCTAGCCGGTTCGAACGGTGCGGCCTCTATGATAGGCTGCCGGTGTGGCACAGGCGGCGGACATCGTGGCGGAAAAAGACACGCCGAAAGACGGCGACGCAACGGCGGCGGCTGCGCCGACGCCGATGATGGTCCAGTACCTGGAGATCAAGCGCGCGCATCCCGACGCCCTCCTGTTCTACCGGATGGGCGATTTCTACGAGATGTTCTTCGAGGACGCCGAAAGGGCGGCCGAGGCGCTCGACATCACGCTCACAAAACGCGGCAAGCATCTGGGCGAGGACATCCCGATGTGCGGCGTCCCGGTGCACGCCGCCGAATCCTATCTTTCCCGCCTGATCAGAAAGGGCTTTCGCGTCGCGGTCTGCGAACAGACCGAGGATCCGGCCGAGGCTAAGAAGCGCGGGTCGAAATCGGTTGTCCGGCGCGAGGTGATCCGGGTTGTGACCCCCGGCACGATCACCGAGGATGCGCTGCTGGATTCGCGCAGCCACAACTACCTCGCCGCCGTCGCGGATGCGGGCGGCGCGCTCGGCCTCGCCTGGCTCGACATGTCGACGGGCGAGTTCGCCGCCCAGCCGGTGGAGCCCGGCGGTCTCGCGGCGGCGCTGGCGCGGATCGCGCCGGGAGAGCTTCTCGCCCCCGATCGTCTCGTCGGCGCGCCCGACTTCGCTCCCGTGCTTGCGGAATTCGGGGACCGCCTTGTGCCGCTCCCGGGCAGCCGCTTCGACAGCGATGCGGCGCGCCGCCGGCTGGAGGAGATCTTCTCGGTCAGGGCGCTGGACGCGTTCGGCGATTTCGGCCGGGCCGAGCTGTCCGCATCGGGCGCGGTGGTCGGCTATGTCGAGCTCACCCAGAAAGGACGACTGCCGCGGCTCCAGCGGCCTCGGCGGATGGGCGCCGGCGCCGCGATGGCGATCGACGCGGCGACCCGGCGCAATCTCGAAATCGTCCAGACGCTGACCGGCGCGCGCGAAGGCTCGCTCCTCGCGGTGGTGGACCGGACGGTGACCGGCCCGGGCGGCCGGCTGCTTGCCGCGCGTATCGCTGCGCCGCTGACCGATGCTGCCGATATCCGCGCGCGCCACGACGCCGTCGCATACTTCGTCGATGCCGGACGCGTGCGGGACGACACCCGCTCCCGCCTGCGCGAGACGCCCGATATGGAACGCGCCCTGTCGCGGCTGACGGTCGGGCGCGGCGGGCCGCGCGATCTCGCGGGCATCCGCGACGGGCTTGCCGCGGGGCGCGATCTGCGCGCGCGGCTGGACGGCTCGACTCCGCCGCTAGAAATCGCGGACGCCATCGAGGATCTCGGCGACCACGAGATGTTGATCGACCGGCTGGCGCAGGCGCTCGCGGACGAACTGCCGTTCGCGTCGCGCGACGGCGGTTTCATCCGCCCGGGCTATGCGCCGGCGCTCGACGAGCTGCGCACGCTGCGTGACGAGAGCCGCAAGCACATCGC
>JAYQUR010000002.1:0-28923 GCA_038148075.1 Alphaproteobacteria bacterium
AGTAGTAGAAGCCCGCGAAGATCGCGAACACGGCGCCGAGCGACAGCACATAGTGGAAGTGCGCGACCACGTAGTAGGTGTCGTGCAGCGCATGGTCCATGCCGGCGTTCGCGAGGACGACGCCGGTGACGCCGCCGACGGTGAACAGGAAGATGAAGCCGATCGCCCAGATCATCGGCGTGGTGAAGCGGATGGAGCCGCCCCACATCGTCGCGATCCAGCTGAAGATCTTCACGCCCGTCGGCACCGCGATGACCATGGTCGCCGCCGTGAAGTACGCCTTCGTATCGACGCTCATGCCGACCGTGTACATGTGGTGCGCCCACACGACGAAGCCGACGAGGCCAATCGCGACCATCGCGTACGCCATGCCGAGATACCCGAACACGGGCTTGCGGGAGAACGTGGAGACGATCTGGCTGATGATGCCGAAGCCCGGCAGGATCAGAATGTACACCTCGGGGTGACCGAAGAACCAGAACAGGTGCTGGAACAGGATCGGATCGCCGCCCTGGGAGGCTTCGAAGAATGCCGTGCCGAAGTTACGGTCCGTCAGCAGCATCGTGATCGCGCCGGCAAGAACCGGAAGCGACAGCAGCAGAAGGAACGCCGTCACCAGGATCGACCAGACGAACAGCGGCATCTTGTGAAGCGTCATGCCGGGCGCGCGCATGTTGAAGATCGTGGTGATGAAATTCGCCGCACCGAGGATCGACGACGCGCCGGCCAGATGGAGGGCGAAGATCGCGAGGTCCATCGCAGGGCCGGGCTGGCCGGTCTTGGACGACAGCGGCGGATAGATGGTCCAGCCGCCACCCGTACCGGTGCCGCCGGGCGGTCCGCCGACGAACGGCGACGCCAGAAGCAGCAGGAAAGCCGGGATCAGCAACCAGAAGCTGATGTTGTTCATCCGCGGAAACGCCATGTCGGGCGCGCCGATCATGAGCGGCACGATCCAGTTGCCGAACCCGCCGATCATTGCGGGCATGACCATGAAGAAGATCATGATCAGGCCGTGCGCGGTGACCAGCACGTTGAACATGTGATGGTCGCCGCCGAGAATGCCGTCCCCGGGACTGCCGAGTTCGATGCGGAACAGGACCGACATGGCGCCGCCGATGATCCCCGCCACGATGGCGAAGATCAGGTACATCGTGCCGATGTCCTTATGGTTCGTCGAATAGACGAAGCGCCGCCACCCGGTCGGGTGGTCTTCGTGATGATCGTGGGCTGCGTGTGCGTCTGACATGATTCTATCCCTCGATCCTTACTTCGTTGCGTTGAGCGCGTAGTCGCGCGCCTTGGCCTGCGTATCGTCGGCAGCGAAGTCCTTTTTCGCCTTCTCGACCCAGGCATCGAACTTCGCCTTCGAGACAACCTCGACGGCGATCGGCATGAAGCCGTGCTTGCCGCCGCACAGTTCCGAACACTGTCCGTAGAAGACGCCTTCCTGCTTCACGGGTCCGAACCAGGTCTCGTTGAGACGGCCCGGCACGGCATCGATCTTCACCCCAAACGCCGGCATCGCCCACGAGTGGAGGACGTCGGACGCGGTTACCTGAACGCGAACGACGGTATCGACCGGAACGACGATCCGGTTGTCCACCGTGAGTAGCCGGGGCTGGCCTTCCTTCAGGTCGGCATCGGAGACGATGTTGCTGTCGAACGAGAACTTGCCGTGATCGCTGTATTCGTAGCTCCAGTACCACTGGTGCCCCGTCGCCTTGATCGTCATGTCCGCCTTCGGAATGACGTCGGAATAATAGAGCAGCTTGAAGGACGGGATCGCGATGACGACCAGGATTACCACCGGAATGACGGTCCACAGTACCTCGATGGTCGTATTGTGAGTCGTGCGGCTCGGATTCGGGTTCGCCCTCTCGTTGAAGCGGAACATCACATAGGCCAGCAACGCGAGAACGAAGAGGCTGATCAGCGTGATGACGATCAGGAGAAGGTTATGGAAGTCGGTGATCCGTTCCATCAACGGCGTCGCGGCAGGCTGAAGCCCCGTCTGCCACGGGTGCGCCATTCCGGCGGCGACCGCCGTGCCGGGAACCGCCAGGACGGCGAGCGCCGCGAGGATTCGGATGGATTTATCTGCAATCGGCATCATATGTGATCCGCTCTGGTAAGCTGCGCATTCTGGTCGAAAATATTGGCCCGAACCGGCACCAGCCTGCCTGGAATGCAGGAATGACGTGTGCGGAAATCGCGGGTCCCCCTCCGACGCCCGGAAATTACCTAACACGCGCCGGTTTCACAAGCCGCGCGCATTGTCGCAGCCCCCCCCGAATGTCGTGCACCGTCAAGGGGATAAGACCTCGATTCGCCGCATTTCGGAGCACCCGCACCGTAGCGCAAGCCGACGAACAGGGTTTTCACTTCCGAATATCGCAGAATTCCGCGAATTTCCGCATGGGGACGCGAGGGGGTGACGATGCCCCGCGCACGTTCCATATTGGAGACAGCAAATCAACGGGACCCTTCAAATGAGTGATCTTTCCAGTACGGACACCCTGTTTTTCGAACGCGCGGGGATGGACCGCGGCCGAATCGAGACGCTCGTTTCGGACGCACTGTCGGGCGCGGACGACGGCGAACTGTTTCTCGAGTACCGCCAGTCCGAAGGGCTCGCGTTCGACGACGGGCGGTTGAAGAGCGCCTCGTTCGATACGACGCAGGGGTTCGGCCTGCGCGGCGTTTCGGGAGAAGCCACCGGGTACGCGCATGCTTCCGAGCTGTCCGAAGACGCGATCGCCCGGGCCGCGGACACGGTCAGGTCCGTTCGGGCCGGTCGCGGCGGCGCCGCGGACGTTGGGCCTCAGGCGACGAACCGTTCGCTCTACGGCGACACGAACCCGCTCGGCGAATTCGATTTTGCCGAGAAGGTCAGGCTGCTCGAAGAGATGAACGCCTACGCTCGCGCACTCGACCCGCGGGTCGCCCAGTTCTCCGCGTCGATCTCCGGCGAGTGGCAGGCCGTCCAGATCGTCCGCGCCGACGGCGAACGCCGCGGCGATATCCGTCCGCTGGTTCGGGTGAACGTCTCCGTCGTCTGCGCCGACGGCGACCGCATGGAAGCCGGCAGTCACGGCACCGGCGGCCGGACCGGTTATGCCGCCTACATCGAACCGGACGCGTGGAAGGCGCAGATCGACGAAGCGCTGCGTCAGGCGCTGGTGAATCTCGAGTCGGTACCTGCGCCGGCGGGCGAGATGGACGTGGTGCTGGGTCCGGGCTGGCCGGGGATCCTGCTGCACGAAGCCATCGGCCACGGGCTCGAAGGCGACTTCAACCGCAAGAAGACGAGTGCGTTTGCCGGCCTTCTCGGCGAGCGCGTCGCCTCGCCGGGCGTCACGGTCGTCGACGACGGCACACTGACCGACCGCCGCGGCTCGCTGTCGATCGACGACGAAGGCACGCCGACCTCCAATACCGTCCTTATCGAGGACGGCATCCTCAAGGGCTACATGCAGGACCGCCAGAACGCGCGCCTAATGGGCGTGAAGCCGACCGGCAACGGCCGGCGCGAGAGCTTCGCCCATGCGCCGATGCCGCGGATGACCAATACCTACATGCACGCCGGCGACAAGGATCCCGAAGAGATCCTCCGCTCCGTCAAGAAAGGGCTCTATGCGGTCAATTTCGGCGGCGGGCAGGTCGACATCACGTCCGGCAAGTTCGTGTTCTCGGCGTCGGAAGCCTATCTCGTCGAGGACGGGAAGATCGGCGCGCCGGTGAAGGGCGCGACTCTGATCGGCAACGGGCCCGACGTGCTGACGCGGGTGACGATGATCGGCAACGACATGAAGCTCGATCCGGGCGTGGGCACGTGCGGCAAGGACGGCCAGGGCGTGCCGGTCGGCGTCGGTCAGCCGACGCTGCTGGTCGAGAACCTCACGGTAGGCGGCACCGCGGCGTAGCGACGCCTAGAAGCGCCGCCCCTGCATGGCGTCGATTTCGTCGGGCGACAGTCGGCCGTCCCGATCCGTGTCCGCGGCGCGGAAACGCGAGTCGAACCGGTGGTAGCGTTGCATGTAGCGCTGCGTGCCGAGCGCACCGACGGTCGCACCGCGCTGACGGTCGCTCATGTACTCCTCGCGGCTGACGAAGCCGTCCTGGTTCCGGTCGAGCTGCGGCAACACCGTCGACGACAGGCCGGGTTCGACCGGCGACGGTGATGTCTCACCCTGATTGTCGAATTTCGGCTGCGGCGGCAGACCGAGCGCCTTGCGCGCCTGTTCGATGCGCTTGTCGAGCGGGTTTTCGTACTGCGGCAGCTGCGGATTCAGGACCCGGTCGACGTCTTTCTGATTGGGCAACGGAAGCGGCTGCTGCCCGGCAGCCGGCAGCGCAATTGCAACGAGAACCGAAACGAGGCCGACCACGGCCGCGATCCGCCCGCCGCAATCGAGCGGCGTCATTTCAGTACGCGAAATCCCGGTAGATCGGGTCAACGCTGTGCTCCCAGTCGGTCTCGTAGAGTTCGAGCAGCGCCTCGCTCGGGCTCACGCCGCTTTCGGCGATCTCCCAGAGCGCCCGCAGGAAACCCGTTTCGTCGTCGCCGCTCGAATCCAGTATAGCGCGCCGCTTGAGCCCTTGCTCCGCAATTTCGAGCACGTCGCGGGCCAGATCGGCGAGCGTGCGACCGCGGATCGACGCCCCCAGACCCTGCCGCGGCGCGTCGACGCGGAGCGCCGTATGCTCTTCGAGCGTCCAGTCCTTGACCATGTCCCACGCGGCCCGCTGGCAATCGGCATCGTAGAGCAACCCGACCCAAAACGCCGGCAAGGCGCAGAGACGGCGCCATGGCCCGCCGTCGGCGCCGCGCATTTCCAGGAAACGCTTCAGCCGGACTTCGGGGAAGATCGTGGTCAGGTGATCGGACCAGTCGCTCATCGACGGGGTCTCGCCGGGACGTCCGGGAAGCTTTCCCTCGAGGAAATCGCGGAACGACTGCCCGGAGACGTCGACATATTCGCCATCGCGGTAGACGAAGTACATCGGCACGTCGAGCGCGTATTCGACGTAGCGCTCGAACCCCATGCCCTCCTCGAAGACGAACGGCAGGATGCCGCAGCGGTCCGGATCGGTATCCTCCCAGACGTGGCTGCGGAAGGACTGAAAGCCGCTCGGCTTGCCCTCGTAGAACGGCGAGCAGGCGAACAGCGCGGTCGCGAGCGGCTGGAGCGCGATCGACGTGCGGAATTTCTCCACCATGTCGGCCTCGCTCTCGAAGTCGATGTTCACCTGCACCGTGCAGGACCGCAGCATCATGTCGAGCCCGAGATTGCCCTTCTTGGGCATGTATTCGCGCATGATCTTGTAGCGGCCCTTGGGCATCCACGGCATGTCTTCGCGCCTGCCCTTGGGGATGAAGCCGACGCCGAGCATGCCGACGCCGAGTTCCTGCGCGACCTCCTTCACCTGGTACAGGTGGGTATGCACCTCGTCGCAGGTCTGGTGGATGTTCTCGAGCGGCGCGCCGGACAGTTCGAGCTGCCCGCCCGGCTCGAGCGAGATATTGCAGTCGCCCTTCGTCAGCGCGATGGGGTTGCCGTTCTCGAGCACCGGCTCCCAGTCGAAGCGCGTCAGCTCGGTCAGGAACCTGCCGATGCCCCAGTCGCCGTCGTACGGCGCCGGCTCGAGCGTATCGAGTTTGAAAACGAACTTCTCGTGCTCGGTCCCGATCCGCCACGCGTCGCGCGGCTTGCAGCCAGCCTCGAAATGTTCGACGAGCTGCCTGTAGTCGGTGATCGGCTCGGATTTGCCTGCAGGTGGTGCGGCCATGCGCCCGACGTCTTCCCTATCGCGTTTATCCTGAGAATTTTTCGTGCCGGCGGCTGTCGCCACCGAACCCGGGCGGGACCCTCACCCCGTCCAGTCGCCAAGATGGTTCTGCCAGCATACGAGCACTGCGGCCGCTGCCGTATCCGCTCTGAGAATCCGCGGTCCCAGACGAACGGCGGTAACAAAAGGCAGTTTCGAAAGGGCGTCAAGTTCGGATTGGCTGAACCCCCCTTCCGGACCGGTCATGACGGCCCACGCACCGCCGGGACTGAGGGCCGAAAGCGCCTCCGGAACGGGTCTCGCACGCCCCGTTTCCGCGCACAGGATGATCCGGCGCGCCGGATCCCAGTTCCTCAGGAGACGCGCCAGCGGCAGCGGTTCGTCTACGATCGGGACGTTCAGCCGGGTCGACTGTTCCGCCGCCTCGACGGCGTTGGCGCGGAGCCGCGACGTGTTCACCCGGGTAACGTCCGTGTGCTCCGTCAGCACAGGACAAATGCGCCCGACGCCAAGCTCCGTCGACATCCGCGCGATGTTGTTCATCGGCGTCGCCTTGACTGGCGCGAACGCCAGCCAGACGTCCGGCGGCACGCGTTGTTCGCGGGTGTGCTGATCGACGATCAGCATGCAGCGCGACTTGGTCTCATACGAAATGCTGGCGCTCCATTCGCCGTGGCGTCCGTTGAAAAGCGCGACGTGGTCGCCATCCTTCCGGCGCATGACCTTGCGCAGGTAGTTGTGCTGATCCGACGTCGCGGGAACGGCGTGTCCGGCAGCGAGATCGTATGAGACGAACAGTCGGATACCGCTCCGGCTGTCGGTGTTTGCAGGCATGTTCATGGGCCGAAGTTTTACACTGATAGGCGGGCGCGAAAGAACCGGATTCCGCACCGACTGCAAACGCCGATTGTCGCAGGCGCCGCTGCAATATAGGTGTAGGGCATGAACGCCCGGCAAACACAGACGGTCGAGACCCCGGCGAGCGATATCCCGCGCGGCGGATGGGTCGACCGCTTCGCACCGCAGGCGGCGCATCCCTACATCCGGCTCGCCAGGTTCGATCGGCCGATCGGAACCTGGCTGCTGCTGTTTCCGTGCTGGTGGAGCATCGCGCTGGCGTCGGTCGCACCCGGACACTGGTACCTTTTCGCCCTGTTCGGCATCGGCGCAATGGTGATGCGGGGCGGCGGCTGTACGTGGAACGACATCCTCGACCGGGAGATGGACGCCCAGGTCGCGCGGACGAAAGACCGGCCCTTGCCGGCGGGAGAAGTGACCGTCCGCCAAGCGTTCGCATGGTTCGTCATCCAGCTCGCTATCGGCGCCGCGATCCTTTTCTCGTTTAACGGCTACGCGATCTGGGTCGGTATCGCCTCGCTGTCGCTGGTCGCGCTGTACCCGCTCGCCAAGCGGGTCACGTTCTGGCCGCAGTTCGTCCTCGGCCTCGCGTTCAACTGGGGCGCGCTGCTCGGCTGGGCAGCGGTGCGCGGCGATCTCGCGATGCCGGCGGCCCTCCTCTATATCGGCGGCATCTTCTGGACGCTGGGCTACGATACGATATACGCCCATCAGGATCGCAGGGACGACCCGGGTGCGGGCGTGAAGTCGTCGGCCCGCGCGCTCGGGCTGCTCGCCTCCAAGCCGTGGCTCTACGCGTTCTATGCAGCCGCCATCGCGCTGTTCGGGGCGGCGGGGTATGTGGCAGGTCTCGGCTGGCCGTTCTGGATCGGCCTCGGCCTCGGCGCAGCACAGCTCGTCTGGCAGGTCGCCGATGCGGATCTCGACGACCCGAAAGACTGCCTCGCCAAGTTCAAGTCGAACCGACTTTTCGGCTGGCTGGTACTCGGCGGGATTGCCGCCGGACATCTCGCCTGATGGCGCCGGAGGATGCAGGCGCGTTCATCCGCGCCAATACCGAGATCGTCACGCCGCCGCTGATCCCCGAAATCAGGCTGCATCTCGCCACGGAGATCACGCCCATCTGGCAGGCAACGGAAGCGCAACTCGAAACCCGGGGATTGCCGCCGCCCTTCTGGGCGTTCTGCTGGCCGGGCGGCCAGGCGCTGGCGCGCTGCGTGCTGGACAATCCGGACGTCGTCTCGGGACGCCGGGTGCTGGAGTTCGCCGCCGGCGGCGCCGTCTCAGGTATCGCAGCGGCGCTGGCCGGAGCGCTATCGGTCACGGCAAACGACATCGACGGGTTTGCGCTGACTGCCGCAGGGTTCAATGCCGACATCAACGGCGTCGAATTATCCGTCTCGGCCGACGACCTTGTCCGGTTCGGCGGCGCGGGGGACTTCGAGGTCATCCTCGCGGGCGACATCTTCTACGAGCAGACGCCGGCGATCGATATCGAGGGGTTTCTGCGGCGCGAGGCGGCGCGCGGCGCGCTGGTGCTGATCGGCGACCCGGGGCGCAAGTACCTGCCCCGGGAGGGGCTTACCGAAATCGCCCGCTACGACGTTCCGACCACGCTCGAGATCGAAGACCGCGAGATCCGAGAGGCGATCGTCTGGCGCGTGGACCGACTGTAGGACCTCCCGTCCTATTTCCGATCCGCAAAGTCCGGGTCCATGAGATCGCCGAACGCGTCGAGTTCGCGGGTGACGCTGTCGGCGGCCTTCGCCTCCATTTCGCGGTAGCGGCGTAATACGTCGCGGCCGGCGTCGGTTACAGATGCCCCGCCCCCGCCGCGCCCGCCGGTCGAGGCGGAGACCAGCGGCTCGCGGAACGCGGCATTCATGCTTTCGACCAGCATCCACGCCCGGCGGTAGGACATGCCCATTTCGCGCGCCGCGGCGGAGATCGAGCCGGTCTCGCCGATCAGATCCAGGAGCCGCGCCTTGCCGGGACCGATCGCCGTCGCGTCGCCCAGCATGATACGGAGCCGCGGTCGCGCCGCGCCGGTCGCGCCGCCTTTGCCGCCGCCGTTCATGCCGTCGCCAGCAGCCCCTCGGCCTCGGCGAGGTCCTCGGGACGGTTAACGTTGAAAAACGGATCGAGGGGATCGGCGGCGAATTCGGCCCGCGCAAGCCGGTAGCGGGCCGTCCATGCGTCGACCTTGCGGACGCTCTCCTCCGTCACGGCCTTTCGCAGCTCACTGGCGAGCCGAACGGGCCACAAGCCGAAGACGGGGTGATCGCGTCCGGCGGACGCGGCGCAGGCCATTTCGGCACCGTCGCGCATCACGGTTTCCAGGAGCCGCGCCACCAGATCGGCGGGCGCGAACGGCGCGTCGCAGGCGAAGCTTGCCACCCAGGCACAGTCGGGTTCGTGACGGGCCGCCCATTCGAGCCCGGTGAGCACGCCCGCCAGCGGTCCCACGCGGCCGCCCACGCTGTCGGGAACGACGGGAAGACCGTAGCCGTCGAACGAGGCCGGCTCACTGTTGCTGTTGAGGATCAGCGCGTCTACCTGCGGCGCGGCGACGTCGGCGATACGCCGCAGCAGCGTCCGGCCGCCGAGGTCGCGGAGGCACTTGTCGCCGCCGCCCATGCGACGCGACGCGCCGCCGGCCATCAGAACCCCGCAGATACGCATA
Organism: Alphaproteobacteria bacterium; assembly: GCA_038148075.1. Lineage (GTDB taxonomy): Bacteria > Pseudomonadota > Alphaproteobacteria > MPNO01 > UBA830 > JAYQUR01. Next base: position 9,335 of record JAYQUR010000002.1, read on the forward strand.
TCAGACGGCATCGCTCGCGACCGCCAGAATCCGCAACGGCGTATCGCCGAGCAGCCGTTCGAGAATTTCGCGGCCGTCGGCGTCGAGCGCGGAGAAGTCGTTCTCCCAAGTGTCCGGACAATCGTCCGGGATCCCGCCGGGCGCCGCCTTCGCGTTTTCGACATCGGCAAGCCGCTCGATCAATCGCCGCTGCAGCAGCCCTTCGACGAGGTTGAGATGCTCGAGGTGAAAGTAGGAATCGCACATCGCATAGTAGAACCGGACGCGCGCGGCATCCGCAGCTGCCGTCAACGCCGCGTCTCGAAGGCTGCCATAGGCCGCAAGTCGCGATCCCGCATCGCCGCCGTAGACCACCGCGCCGGATGCGTCGCGGAGCGGCGCCGCCAGCGACAGCATCGCCGTCAGGTGCTGGTCGAATCTCGCGAGCAGCGAGACGGACTGGCCCGCATAGGCGACCGTCCGCCCGCCGTCGTAGGACTTCACGCGGAGATACACGCCGCCCTCGTCCATGCGCTCGAACAGAAGCGCGTCGTCGGGGAAATTCCCCGGCCCCATGGGCCCTTCCCAGCAGAGCGTCGCCGCCACCGATCAACCCCCGGCCGTCTTGCGGCCGTATCCGGTCGGTTCCGCCTTGCGGCCGAGCCCCGCCGGCTCGTCCTCCGCGTCGGCGGGATCTGCGTCGTAGACGATACGCTCTTCCCCCGCCAGCGCGACGAACCGGCGGCCGCGCGCCCGGCCGATCAGCGTGAGGTTCGCCTGGCGCGCCAATTCGACGCCCCAGGCGGTGAAGCCGGATCGCGATATCAGGACGGGAATGTTCATCTGGACGGTCTTGATCACCATTTCGCTGGTCAGACGGCCCGTCGTGTAGAACAGCTTGCCGGCGGGCGAGATGCCGTTGAGGTACATATAGCCCGCGATCTTGTCGACGGCGTTGTGGCGGCCGACATCCTCCATGTAGACGAGCGGCCGGTCCTCCTCGCATAAAACGCAGCCGTGGATGGCGCCGGCTTCGAGGTAGAGGCTCGGCGTCGTGTTGATCGTCTTCGTGAGGCTGTAGAGCCAGGACGTGCGGAGACGGGCGTCCGGGTCCAGCACCGCCTCGCCGAACGTCTCCATGATGTCGCCGAACACGGTGCCGAGCGCGCAGCCGGACGTCCGCGTCTGCTTGGCGAGCTTCTCCTCGAAATCGGTCTCGCGCTCGGTGCGGACGACGACGGCCTCGGCCACGTCGTCGTACTCGACGGACGTCACCACGTCATCCGCCCGCAACATGTTCTGATTGAGCAGATAGCCGATCGCCAGACACTCCGGGAAATCGCCGATCGTCATCAGCGTCACGATCTCGCGCGAATTGAGGAACAGCTCGAGCGGGCGTTCGACGGTGACGGACGTCTCGACGGGGCGGCCGTCCTGATCGGTTCCGCGCACGCGCTGCGTCAGGCGGCTGTCACCGGGCGACGGCGCAACGAGGTAGGACGCGTTCAGGGTCATCGGGAAAGTATGATCGGGATCGACGCCGCGGGCAACGTAGGGAAATCGATACACAGGAAAAGTTATTGAAATGGCGAGCTAAATTTAGCTTATTCACAGCCGGGATGCATGCTAGGCTGCATCTCGGGCGCCGTTAACGGTGTCCGATAGCCGGTCGCGTGGACGACACGCTCTCCAAGGAGCGGCGGACAAGGATCCGGCAGTGCGACAGGGGGGCTTCCTTGGAACAGGGACCGAATACGGTCATCCGGCTTGAAACGGCGTTGAATGCCGCGGCGAGAGCCGACGCCGTCGACGGCAACGTCGCGCTTCCCGGCTTGCTGCTCCAGCGCATGCCGCCGATCTACGTCGCCGATCGCGACGGCCGGTTTACCCTTGTCAGCCCCGAATGCGAAAAATTCCTCGCCGCCGCGTTCGGCTGTCGGCGAGAGGCCGACGGATCGCTTCGCGCGCCCGACGAACTGATCGGCATCTTCCGACATCTCGACCGCGGGGTGCGCGAGATCAAGCTGCGCCAGACCGTTCAGACCGACGGCGCCAGCCGGCACTTCCGGTCATTCCACCTGAAGACCGAGGACATCGACGGCGGCGGCTATGCCGGCATCTACACCGACGTGACGCTGGAAGCCGAAGCGGTGATCGACGCCGCGCGAAGCGAGGGCCGGTTCGAGGATATCATCCGGTCGGCCTCGGATTGGGTATGGGAAACCGACGTCGACCTGAACCTGACCTACGTATCGTCGCGCATTTCCGAAACCCTCGAACGGCAGCCCGGCTCGCTGATCGGCGAGAACATCCTCGCGCTGGGCGTGTTCGAGGAATCGAGCGACGGGTTGAGCGGCAAGCCGGACCTTATGGCATCGCGCGTGCCGTTTCGCGGCCGCATTTTCCTCGTCGCCGACAACCGGAACCGGGTTCGCCGCGTCGCCCTGAGCGGCGTGCCGATCTACGACGACGTCACCGGCGCCTTCGCGGGATATCGCGGAACCGGCGCGGACGTGACGAACTAGCACGACGCGATCCAGAACGCGCGCCGGTCGCAGCGCGAACTCGAACGCAGTCTCACGGAACTTCGCGAGCGCAATCTGCAGCTCGACTTCGCACTGGAGGAAGCCCGGCTCGCGGTCACCGCGAAAACCGAGTTTCTCGGCAAGATGAGCCATGAGCTGCGCACGCCGCTGAACGCGATCATCGGCTTTTCGGAGATATCCGAACGCAAGATGTTCGGCGATCTCGACGATCACTATCTCGCCTATTTCCGGGATATCAAGGGCGCTGCCTATCACCTGCTTCACATCATCAACGACATTCTGGACGCCGTTCATCTGGAATCGCGCTCGCTCAAGCTCTAGTCGCGGCCCGTCGACGTCGGCGAGCTCGTCCTCCAGGCGAAAAGCCATATCTCCGTTCGCGCGGAAGACGACGGGATCGATCTTTCGGGTATCGCCTGCCCCGCGGGCATCGTCGCCGATGCGGACCCGGACCGAACGCGCCAGATTCTCGTAAACCTCCTCAACAATGCGGTGAAATTCACGGAAAGCGGCGGCAGCGTCGGCGTGGACGTGGAGACCGTGGGCCCGGACTTTATCGACGTTTCGGTCTGGGATACCGGCGTCGGGATCGCGCTCGACCAGCAGGATCAGATATTCGACAGCTTCCATCAGGCCGGTGCGGGCGTCATGACCAGTCCGCGCGAGGGAACCGGCCTCGGCCTGACGATTTCCCGTCAGCTCGCCAGGATGATGGGCGGCGATGTGACGGTAAAAAGCCGTCCGGGCAAGGGCTCGCGCTTTACGCTCAGACTGCGGCGGGCCCACCGCCCGTCGGACTGACCGCCCCTTTCCTTTTCGTCGGGCAGCGTTATATTCCGCAGTGAATAACGGTTGCCGGCCCATGAAGGCCGGACGGACGGGACAAGTGCGAGGCGCCGCGGACGATGCGGCCCTAGGGAAACGGCGCAAGACGATGGTAACCCAGACCGCAATAGCAGGCGGACCGCTGATCGATCCTTACGACCGGCACGTCACCTATCTCCGGGTATCGGTGACCGATCGCTGCGACTTCCGCTGCGTCTATTGCATGGCGGAAGACATGACCTTCCTGCCGAAGAAGGACGTGCTCAGCCTCGAGGAACTGGACCGGCTGTGCAGCGCGTTCGTCGACCGCGGCGTGCGCAAGCTCCGCCTGTCGGGCGGCGAGCCGCTCGTCCGGCGCGACATCATGTGGCTGTTCGATCGTCTCGGCCGGCATCTCGACACGGGCGCGCTGGACGAGTTGACGCTGACCACAAACGCGAGCCAGCTGGACCGTTACGCCGCGGGCCTCTATTCGGCGGGCGTTCGGCGCATCAACGTCTCGCTCGATACGCTCGACCCCGAGAAGTTTCAGCGGATTACCCGCTGGGGCAAATTCGACAAGGTCATGGCCGGCATCGACGCGGCGGCGGATGCGGGTCACAGGATAAAGATCAACGCGGTCGCGCTTAAGGGCGTCAACGACGACGAGATCCACGACCTCGTCGCGTGGTGCGGCGAGCGCGGGTTCGACCTGACCTTCATCGAGGTGATGCCGCTCGGCGAGATCGGCGGCGAGGCACGACTCGACCAGTACTGGCCGCTGTCGATGGTCCGCGCCGAGCTGCGCAAGCGCTGGACCCTGACGGACATCCCGGATTCGACCGGCGGCCCCGCGCGTTACGTCCGCGTCGACGAGACCGGCGGACGCATCGGCTTCATCACGCCGCTCACGCACAATTTCTGCGAGGACTGCAACCGCGTACGGCTCACCTGCACCGGCACCCTCTATATGTGCCTCGGACAGGAGGACGCCGCCGACCTGCGCGACGTCCTGCGGACGGGCGACGACGCGGCGCTGATGCAGGCGCTTGACGACGCGATCGCCCGCAAGCCCAAGGGCCACGACTTCATCATGGACCGCCGCCGCGGACGCAAGCCCGCGGTCTCGCGGCATATGAGCGTCACCGGCGGCTGACCGCGCCCGGCGCCGGACTCGCTGTTATACTGGTTCCGACACTTTAGCGCGGATTCCCATGATGCCACCGCCCGACGGCCTCAACTCCCTCAGCCGGCGCGACGCCGAAGCGCTCTTCCACCCCTATACCAACGCGGTCGCGAACGATCGCGACGGCCCGCTCGTCATCACCCGCGGCGAGGGCGTCCGCGTCTGGGACGAGGACGGCAACGAATATATCGAGGGCATGTCGGGCCTCTGGTGCGCCTCGCTCGGTTTCGGCGAGACGCGGCTGGCCGACGCGGCGGCACGCCAGATGCGGACCCTGCCCTTCTATCACGGCTTCAGCCAGAAAAGTCATCCACCCCAGATCGAGCTTGCCGAGAAACTGAAGGCGATGGCGCCGATGGAGACAGCGCGCGTCTTCTTCTGCAATTCCGGCTCCGAGGCGATCGACACCGCGATCAAGCTGATCCGCTACTACAACAACGCCCTCGGCCGCCCCGAGAAGAAAAAGATCGTCAGCCGCTTCAAGGCCTATCACGGGGTGACGGTCGCAGCAGCCAGCGCGACCGGCGTGCCGCTGAACCACGCCAAATTCGACCTCCCGATCGACGGCTTCCTGCACACGGATATGCCGCACTTCTACCGCTACGGCGCACCTGGCGAGACGGAGGAAGAGTTCGCGAGCCGCTGCGCCGACAATTTGGAGAAGCTGATCCTCGACGAAGGGCCGGAGACGATCGCGGCTTTCTTCGCGGAGCCGGTCATGGGTGCGGGCGGCGTCATCGTCCCGCCGGCCACCTACTTCGAGAAAATCCAGTCGGTCCTGCGAAAGTACGACGTGCTGCTGCTGGCCGACGAGGTGATCTGCGGTTTCGGGCGGACGGGTGAGATGTGGGGCAGCCAGACCTACGGCCTTGCGCCCGATCTCGTCACCTGCGCCAAGGCGCTGACGTCGGGTTATCTGCCGATTTCGGCGCTGCTGATCGCCCCGCACATATACGAGGCGGTCGCGCCGCAGACAGCGGCCGAGGGAAGTTTCGGGCACGGTTTCACCTATTCGGGCCATCCGGTCCCGGCGGCAGTCGCGCTGGAAACGCTCCGCATATACGAGGAGATCGATCTGCTGGCCCGCGTCGGCGCCGCGTCGGAAACGTTCCTGTCCCGCCTCCACCGACTCGGCGACCATTCGCTGGTCGGCGAAACCATGGGCGTCGGACTGGTGGGCGCGGTGGAACTCGTCGCCGACCGGGCGGCGGGCGCCCCCTTCGATCCCGTCGGAAAAGCGGGCCCGTATGCCGTATCCCGGGCCCAGGCGCACGGCCTGATCGTCCGCGCGCTGGGCGACCGGATCGCCTTCTCGCCGCCGCTGATCGTATCCGACCGCGACATCGGGCTGATGTTCGACCGCATCGCGCTCGCCCTCGACGAAACCGCCCGGTGGCTCGACAACGGAGGGCTCGGGAACGCATGAACTGCGCCGTCGCGTCATTTCCGCGCAATCGCCGCACGGGAATTTGAATGGGGATGAACAGGCGTTCCGACGTGTTTATAAAATGTTAACGCTGAATTACTGTATATATCCGGAAACCGAGCGGAACCCGGATGGAGTGATCTTTAAATGAACTACGAACAGTTCTTCGCCGACCGGATTTCGGACCTCAGATCCGAGGGCCGCTACCGCGTCTTTGCGGACCTGGAACGGCAGGTCGGCGCGTTCCCGCGCGCCACCAGCCACGGCCCGAACGGAACCGACGACGTCACCGTCTGGTGCTCCAACGACTATCTCGGAATGGGACAGAACGGCGCCGTCCGCGAGGCGATGAAAGACGCCGTAGACAAGGTCGGTGCCGGCGCGGGCGGAACCCGGAACATTTCCGGCACGACCCATTATCACGTGCTGCTCGAACAGGAACTCGCCGACCTGCACGGCACCGAAGCCGCGCTGGTCTTCACGTCCGGCTACGTCGCGAACGAAGCGGCGCTGTCGACCATCGGCGCGCAGCTTCCGGATTGCGTGCTGATTTCCGATTCCGATAATCACGCGTCGATGATTGCGGGCATTCGCCACAGCCTGACCGAAAAGGTGATCTTCGAACACAACAACATGGAAGATCTCGAGCAAAAGCTGGCGTCGATCGACCGCGACCGGCCGAAGGTCATCGTGTTCGAATCCGTCTATTCGATGGATGGCGACATCGCGCCGATCGCCGAAATCTGCGATCTAGCGGACAAGTACGGCGCGATGACCTATCTCGACGAGGTTCACGCGGTCGGAATGTACGGCCCGAGGGGCGGCGGCATCGCCGAGCGCGACGGCGTCATGGACCGCATCACCGTCATTCAGGGCACGCTCGCCAAGGCATTCGGCGTCATCGGCGGCTATATCGCGGGATCGGCCGCAATGATCGATTTCGTCCGGTCCTACGCCTCCGGTTTCATCTTCACGACGGCGCTGCCTCCGGCAGTCGCGGCCGGCGCCCTCGCCAGCGTGCGGCACCTCAAGGCGAGCAACGCCGAACGCGAGACGCACCAGGAACGCGCGGCGACGCTGAAGGCGCGCTTGCGCAAGGCGGGCCTGCCCGTCATGGAGAGCGAATCGCACATCGTGCCGGTGATCGTCGGCGATCCGGTCCTGTGCAAGCAGGTCACGGACGAGCTGATGGACCGCTATCGCATCTACGTCCAGCCGATCAACTACCCGACCGTGCCGAAGGGCGCGGAGCGCCTGCGGCTGACGCCGACGCCGCTGCACACGGACGGGGACATGGACCATCTCGTCGCGTCGCTGCGCGAAATCTGGGACAGGCTGGCGATAAAGGCCGCGGCCTGACGGCCGGGCGGTTGCCGGGAGAGGGATCTCATGTTCAGCGATAATTCGCTTCTGCCCAAGGAAACCATCCGGCTTGCCGCGCTTGGCATCCTGTCGGAGACGCCGCTCCCGTACGCCGATCTCGCAAACGCCGTCCGCCAGTTCATCGGACGTATCGCGGGCCCGTCGCTCGAGCTTGCCGGCCCGTCGATCGAGCTGCTGCGCCATGAAGGCCTGGTCGAGCCGGTCTCGGACGCGAAGGATTCCGCTTTCCGCCTGACCGAGGACGGGCGCGCCGAACTCCTCACCTTGCTGCACGCAACCGTGCGGCCGCCGCTGACCGACATGTCGAAGCTCGTCATCGCCCTCAAGATGCGGTTCCTCGATCTTCTGGAACCGGCCGAACGCAAGGATCAGGCCGAACTGCTGATCGACGCCTGCGAGCTGGAGCTGGCGCGTCTCACCGATCTCCGCGGCGGCGAAAGCGCAGACAGCTGGTTCGGGCAGTGGCTGGAGCACGACATCTCGCTGGTGGAAGCGAGGCTCGCGTGGTTGAAGGAATTCCGCGACCGGGTATGACCGAGCGCCCCGCCGTCTCCGTTCTCCTCAATCCCCGCCCGCGCGACATCGGCAGCTTCGAGGTGCGGCGCGTTCTCCCGGACGCGAGGCGGCGCACCGTCGGGCCGTTCGTGTTCTTCGATCACATGGGACCCGTGGTGTTCCCGGCAGGCGCGGGGATAGACGTGCGGCCGCATCCCCATATCGGGCTTGCCACCCTGACCTACCTGTTCGACGGCGCGATCATGCATCGCGACAGTCTGGGCGTCGAACAACTCATCGAGCCGGGCGCCGTCAACTGGATGGTCGCGGGCAAGGGCATCGTCCATTCGGAGCGAACCGCCGACACGCATCGCGACATCGAGATGCACATGGAGGGTATCCAGGTCTGGATCGGCCTGCCGAGCGCGGACGAGGATTGCGCGCCGAGCTTCACCCACCACCGCGCCGACGAACTGCCGCAGTTCGAAAGCAACGGCGTCCGTTACCGGCTTATCGCGGGCGAGGCGTTCGGCGAGAAAGCGCCCGTGAAGGTGTTCTCGCCGATGTTCTATCTGCATGCGGAAGCGCTTGCGGGCGCAGCGCTCGAACTTCCCGACGGCGACAGCGAGCGGGCGATCTACGTCGTCGACGGCGCGGTGACCGTCGACGGAACGCTCTGCGAACCCGGGCAGATGGCCGTTCTCGAAAACGGCGCGACCCCGGCCGTCATCGCAGGCGATGCCACCCGCGTGATGATCATCGGCGGCGCACCGCTCGACGGCAAGCGCCACCTCTGGTGGAATCTCGTGTCCAGCGATCCGGAAAAGATCGAGGCGGCGAAAAAGAAATGGAAGTCGGGCGGCTTCGAAAGCGTTCCCGGCGACGACGAGTTTATCCCGCTGCCTGAGGACTGAGCCGCGCCAAATGCCTTACAGCACGGCGTAGGACAGCGACGTCGCGTAGGGAAACCGCTTCAGCTCGAGATTGTTGAGACCGAGCGTTTCCATGGCGGCCAGCGTTTCGCCGGGGAACAGATCCATGTTCAGCTCGTCGAAGGCCACGATGGCGCCTTTCGGCATGCGCGGCAGCAACGCCTCGAGCGCGACCTTCGTGGGCTCGTACAGATCCGCGTCCAGATGCAATAGCGACACGACCAGGTGCGGGTTCTCGTCGAGATAGGCGCCGATGGTCTCGGCCACGTCGCCGCGGACGAGCTCGACCTTGGGAATGTGGTTCATCAGGCGGTTGGCGTCGAACAGGGCGATGGCCTCTTCGAGTTCCGACTGCGCAACGTCCTCGACCGCAAAACCGCCGACCGCGAGATCCGAATAGGTGCCCTTCCGATCCTCGTCCGCCAGTGCCGGAAACCCCTCGAACGTATCGAAACCGATGATCTTCCGGAGATAGTTCACGGGTTCGAAAATCGAGCTGAGATGCGCCCATGTCATCAGGCTCGTGCCGCGGTGAACGCCCACCTCGACGATCGAACCGTTGACTTCCAGCTGGCGGCGGAAAAGCTCCGTCCGGGCGGTGAATTTCGTCAGCGACTGGCGCGACACGTATCGCGTGAAACAATCGAGCTTCTGGACTGTCTCGAGAGACGACCGCGACCATGTCTCGTCGACCTGACGGATATAGTCCAGGTCGCCCGACGACTGGTTCTTCGGTTCCCTGACCGTACCGCGGATATCCTTGAGCGAAGCCCCCGTCATGTCAGGATTCCTCTCCGATTGGCCGCGCCAGGGCCGCGCGCGCACGACCGGCGGGCGCGACCCGCCAACCGTCCGCCGCGAATGCCGCGTCGTCGAGCCCGTGATATCGGAAATTCAGAACGAACCGAATGGCACCGCTCTTATTAACTCGCGCCGTATGCGGCACCATGCTGTGGAACAGCGCGACGTCGCCCGGTTCCAGAACGGGGGTCGCGATTCGGTCGTACCGGGCAATGCGATCTTCGCCGATCACGTGCCATTTGGTCTCGAACGGCCCCGGGTTCTCGCCGTGCGGCAGCAGGCCGTCGCGATGCGCCCCAAGCGCGAATACCAGCATGCCGTTCTTCTCATCGGTCCTCTGCAAGGGCGCGTAGACCGTCAGCGTCGTTTCGGGGCCTTCGTTGTAATACCAGTCCTGGTGCCAGCCTGCGAGATGCCACGTCTGGCGTGGCAGACTCATCAACATGATGAACCGGTCATGATGGGCGACCGGTCCGGAAACGAAGTGGCCGACAAGGTCCACGACGCGCGCATCCGCAGCGATCGCATGCATGGCGGGCGACCGGCTCATCGCGTCGTAGAGAACCGACTGCGTCCCGGGCGCAACGTCCTCGAGCGCAACGATACGGCGACTGACGTCGCCAAGCCTCCCGGACAGCCCGCCCCCGGAAACTCGGACGTCGTGATGCCGCTCCAGAAGGGCGAGCCTGGCAGCAAGGTCGCTGACGATTTGCCGAAAATCTTCGCCTTCGAGAACGCCGCGCGCAATCACCACGCCGTCGTCTCGATAGGCCGAAAGGTCCTGCTTGCCGATAACGCCGCCGCGAAAATCGACTTCGTGAATCGACGCCGTCGCAGCGGCGACGGACAGCTCGGACGTTGGGATCGAAATCGTTTCCATAAGAACACGAACAATGTCCGGGTTATGGTTAAGAAACCGTTCAAGCGTTTCGACGACAGAGCCGCAATTCGGACGTGTCGGCGTCAAGATGCAGGCGATGCCCGCGTCTCCCTTAACACTGCGTTTACGACAAATCTTTACGTTGACTGCATCGGAAATCCTCCCCGCAGGCATCACGATGAACGAAAACGTCCGCAATGCGGATATCGACCTGGGCATGGACGCGGCGCGAAACCCTCATCTGGCGCAAGGCGGACCGCTGCCGATCACGAAAGACGTAAAGACCGACTATTTCAGGATCGCCCTGGAAGCGCTGCGGACCGGCAAGACCGAGATCGCCGAACAAGGGTTTCGGATGGCCGTCGCGGAATTTTCGGACGACCCCGCATGCCATCACAATCTCGGAAGTTTCCTGGCCGTTAATCGCCGTTTCGACGAAGCCGCCGAAGCCTACGAAACGGCACTCTCGATTTTGCCAGACGATCACGAAACCCTGTTGAATCTGGGGCGGGTCTATCTCGCACAGAGGAACGCAACTGCCGCGGCAGAAAAGCTCTCGAAGGCGATGGGCATTGCGCCGGATCATGCGGAAACGCGCCTTTGCCTTGGCGATGCCGCGCGTCGCTTGACCAACTACGCACTCGTCGTCGAGGTTCTGGAACCGGTCCTTGCCGACGATCCGTCCAACCCGACCGCGGTTTCCCTCGCAGGTGCCAGCCTCGTGAAACTCGGCCGCTTTGCCGAACACATCGAAATGCTTCGTCGTTTTGCGGATCGTGACGGCGAGATATCCAGTGAATCGGCCTCGATTGTCATGGATTTCTTTGCGAATCCGGCAATCGACACGGCCCTGGAAAACGATCTGCTGCACAGGCTCTTCGGCAAGTCCCACCAACGCCAGGCTACAAACGCGGCGCCCGCGCGTCGGGACGCGTGCGTCCTTTCCATCGGATATCTGTCGAACTACGCCGACAAGCCGAACTATTTAGGTTTCATGCAAACCCTCGCCGCCGCTCACGACCCCGAGCGCTTTCGCGTGACGATATACGCGGACGTCCCCTCCGATGCGATTCAGATAGACGCGGAAATCGTCCATTCGGACCGCCTGGACAACGCCGCCCTGGCCGAACGTATTCGCGCCGACGGCATCGATATCCTCGTCGACATCAACGGATTCTCGGCGATAGACCGACTCCCGGTGCTGAGCATGCGGCCGGCACCCGTCATCGTCTCGTGGTTCAATACGTTTTCGACGCTGGGCATCCCCTCGGTGGACTACCTGATCGCCGATGAGACGGTAGTGCCGGAAACGGAAAACAGACTTTTCGCGGAGGACGTCCACCGCGTGAGCGGATGCTATCTGCTGTGGCACGGAGCATCGCGCTATCCGGACACGAGCCCCCCGCCGATGCTGCGGAACGGGTACTGCACGTTCGGATCTCTCGCGTCGAACCACAAGATCAATCCGCTATGCATCGACGCGTGGGCGGCCGTGCTCCACCGGGTTCCGGGCAGCCGCTTTCTGATGCGCAACCCCGCCTCGAACATGCACGTGGCAGAGTTCTACAAGCACGCCTTCGCGGCCCGCGGCATCGATGCCGAGCGAATCACGGTGTTGCCGGGCTGCGAGCATTACGCATTTGTGCAGACATACGAACGGATCGACATTGCGCTGGACACGTTCTCCTGGAACGGCGGCACGACGACGCTCGAGGGGCTCTGGCAAGGCGTCCCCGTCGTAACGTTGAACGGGGACCGTTGGGTCGCACGCGCTGCCGCATCGATCCTGAAAACGATCAGCCGGCCCGAATGGATCGGCGAAACGGTCGACGACTATGTCGACATCGCCGTATCGCTCGCAGGCGACGCCGCCGCGCTCGGCGAGATGCGCAGCGGCCAGCGCGAACGGATCGCCGCATCTCCGCTCTGCGACGCACCCGGTTTCGCCCGGAAGCTGGAGGCCGCCTACGTCGAGATGCACGAACGGGCGGGAGGATCGGTATGACGGAACGACTGCGGCCGGCCGAACATCCCGATATCGTCGAGTCCACCTGCCCGGCCTGCGCCTCGCACGTCGCGGCCCCCTTCTTCGACGGCGGCTTTCAGCCGCTCGCAACCCTTGCCTGGCCATCGAGTTCCGAAGCGGCGCGCGGAATGGAGCGGCTCCCGCTCGACTTCGTCCGCTGCGTGGCGTGCGGCCATATCTATAACCGCCGGTTCGAATACGAGAACGTCCCCTACTCCGACAAGCCGAACCTGATGTTCAACAAAGGGGGCGCGTGGTCCGCGTTCATCCAGCACACGCAGCTAGGCATCCTCGCCCGCTTGCCGGACCGCCCGACGGTCGTCGAGATCGGATACGGAGACGGGTCGTTCCTTTCCTCGCTTGCGGCGTTACGGCCGCAGGGCAGATATGTCGGCTTCGATCCGCACGGTGCCGCGACGAACAGCAACCTCGTTGATCTGCGCCAGAAGTTTTTCGTCGCCGAACGCGACCTTCGCGCGCTGCGCCCCGATATCGTGGTCAGCCGGCATGTGCTCGAACACATGACGAACCCGCTCGGCTTTCTCCAGAAAATCTCCTGTGTCGCTGCGTCGATCCGGCTCGACCTGCTCGCCTATCTGGAGGTGCCCTGTATCGATCGCGTGCTCGAAACGGGACGGGTCAGCGATTTCTATTACGAGCACAGTTCGCAGTTCACCACCGGATCGTTTTCCCGAATGCTGGACGCCAGTTTCTCGAACGATATCGAGATCGGCCACGGGTACGACCGCGAAGTCATATTCGGTTTCGCGCATTTCGGCGGCGGGGCGAACAGCTCGCTTCGTTTCGCGCAAGAGGCCACGGACTTCCACGCGTTTGCTGTAGAAAGCGGCGATCGCATCCGGAACGCCGTCGACGAACTGCACGATAGTGGGCGGCGAGTCGCGATCTGGGGCGGTACGGGAAAGGGCGCGGCATTCATCAACCGGCACGGCGTCGACGCGGAGCGCTTTCCCGTGGTGATCGATTCCGACTACGACAAGATAGGCACGTTCGTGCCCGGCACAGGCCAGGAAATACGCTCACGCGACTGGCTGAGAAACAATCAGGTGGACGTAGTGATCATCCCGTCCCAGTGGCGCGCCGCCGATATCCTGAACGAAATGGCCGAACTCGGCTTGGCGATCGAAAGCGTTCTGATCGAACATGAAGGCCGCCTCATCGACTTTCGTGGCGACGACCACCCCTACGGCGCCGGCGGCGGGTTGGACGCGCCGGTCCGCCTCAGAACAGGTGCTGCCCGCCGGTGACGAACACCTCGGTTCCGGTAACGTAGGCGAAATCCTGGCTGCAAAGCTGGAACACGACGTTCGCCACCTCCTCGGACGTGCCCATCCGGTTGAGAGGAATGCGGGGAATAAGCGATTCGTATTCGGGCCCGACCATGTCGGTCGCAATTTCGCCGGGCGCGACCGCGTTGACCCGGACGTCGAGCTCCGCGAACTCGACCGCAAGCTCACGCGTCAGCGACGACAGCGCCGCTTTCGAGACCGAATAGGCGGACCCCGCGAAGGGATGGATCGCGTGGCCTGCGATCGACGTGATATTGACGACTGCCCCCTCTGCGCGATGCAGCGCTCCCGCGAACCCTCGGCACAGGGCGAGCGGCGCGAACAGGTTGAGTGCGAATACCTCCTGCCACGCATCGGTATCGCCGTTGAGACAACCGAGCCTTTCCTTGTAGGGCGTCTTGGGCGACAAGGCAGCGTTGTTGACCAGCGCCGACAACCCGTCGGCGCCGATCAACTCCTTCGCCTCGGCGACGAATGCGTCGAGGTCGGCGGGATCGGCGAGATCGGCAGGGATGTGGTGGGCCCAGTTGGGGTCGCGCTTGCACTCTGCCGGCACGTCTTCCCGCGAGCACGTGATGATCTTCCACCCCGCCTCGCTGAATCGGCGGACGGTCGCATGTCCGATACCCCGGCTCGCTCCCGTCAGGATCAGGATCCGCGGCTTTTCCTCAGCGTCACTCATGGGCGCGCCGCGCGTCGGTCATTTCGCGAGCAGAACCGGAATCGTCGCGTGTGCGAGGATGTGTCGCGTGCGCCCGCCTAGAACCATCTGGCGCAGACGGCTCTGGGAGTAAGCGCCCTTTACCAGCATATCGGCGCCCACCGCAGCAGACTGCGCAAGAAAAGCGGCGCCGAGTTCGGAAACCGGCGATTCGAACCAGTGAACGCTGGCCTTGATGTCGTGCCAGGCGAGGCGCGACACCAGCTCCTCGGGGTCGAGCAACTGCGGCGCCGGCGGGCGCGGCGCGAGAACCGAAACCTGCCCGGCGCTTGCCAGCAACTGGATCGAGACCGCAATCGTTCGCGCCGCCTCCGGGCTTGCTTCCCAGGCGATGGCGATGTGATTGCCGAGCCCGCCCGGCGTTTGCGGCGGCGCGACGAGGATCGGCCGTCCGGTGTCGTGCAGCGCAGCCTCGAGCGTAATCGGCGACGGCAGCGGCGCGTCGGCGACCGGCCGGCCGACGACGATCAGATCGTAGAGTCGTCCTCGAAGGGCAACGACCTCGTCCTCCCGCCCGGTTACCTCGCGCCAGGAAATCGTCACGCCGGCCCCCGGATCGGGCGTATCGGAAATCTTCAGGGAGTGCGCAGCCGAGAAATCGTCGAACATCTTTCGCGTTTCCTCGGCGCGTTCGGCGCCTTCGCGCTCGGTGACGTCCATGATCTCCTCGATCATGGAACCGTCCATGCCTTCGCCGGTATAGGGCACCAAGCCGCGCGGATCCGCGCGCACGTGCATTGACTCGATATGACCGCCCGAGCGCTGTGCCATCATAAGCGCGCAGTCGAGGGACGATTTGCTCGCCTCCGGCGAACTGATCGGAACCAGAATAGTCTTGAAAGTCATCGTCTTGCGCTCCCCGCTGGCGGACCCGAAAGATCGTAAGCGTTTCCGCCGCTCTTTTTATGTATGCCTCACAGCATGCGGCGTTTTCCGGGCAGCATCAAGCCCGCTTGAGTGCGAAGTTACCGAGACATCGGGATGGTTCAGGGGAAAATGCGGCTATGATCCCAGCCGCCGCCACCGGTGCGGCGGCACACGATGCGTTCGTGCAACCGGAACGGCTTGTCCTGCCAGAATTCGATTTCGACCGGGACGACCCGATAACCGGTCCAGTGCGGCGGGCGCGGAACCTTCCCGGCGCCGAACTTCGCGGCGAAGCGCGCCACGCGTTTTTCCAGTTCGAACCTGCCGTCCAGCGGCTGCGACTGATCCGACGCCCAGGCGCCGATCTGGCTGCCGCGGGCCCGCGTCGCGAAGTACGCGTCCGCTTCCTCGTCCGATACGCGCTCGACGGTGCCTTCGATACGGACCTGGCGGCGCAGGGCCTTCCAGTGGAAAACCAGCGCCGCGACGGGGTTCGCATCCAGCTCGACGCCCTTCCGGCTTCCGATATTGGTATAGAAAACGAAACCGCGCGGGTCGGCGTCCTTCAACAGAACCATGCGCGCGGACGGTTTGCCGGCCGAATCGGCCGTCGCGAGCGTCATCGCCGTCGGATCGTTCGGTTCGGCTTCCTTCGCTTCCTCGAGCCACGCCAGGAAGGTAGCGATCGGATCTTCGGCGTTGACGCTGGCCATGGTAGATTCCCGCAGATTTTCGGGCCTGAGGGCGGCACGGATCGATATGCTCTCCCGCGCCGCCTGCCGATCCGCGTTGAATAACCGCTCGGCGGTCATCGTGCAATTCGAGGATCGTTCCGCCGACCCGGGCCAAATTGACCGGCAGGGCGGTTTGTGTAGGATGCCGACATCCGCGGAGCTGGCGGAAACCGCCGCTTGCCACCACGACAGCGAGGACTAGATGTTGGACGCCGGCGCCTTGATGAAGGGTAAACGCGGCCTGGTCATGGGCGTCGCGAACGATCGGTCGATCGCCTGGGGAATCAGCAAAACGCTGCACGAGCACGGCGCTGAGCTTGCCTACACCTACCAGGGCGACGCGCTGGAGAAACGCGTCCGGCCCCTGGCGGAATCGACCGGCTCGGATCTGATCCTGCCGTGCGACGTAACTGATTCCGCGAGCATCGATGCGGTTTTCGATGCGCTGAAATCTGAATGGGGCGGACTCGATTTCGTCGTTCACGCGATCGCCTTCTCCGACAAGGACGAACTCAAGGGAAAGTACCTCGACACGTCGCCGGATAACTTCGCCCGGACGATGAACATCTCCTGCTACTCGTTCACCGCAGTTTGCCAGCGCGCCGTGCCGATGATGCAAAGCGGCGGCAGCCTGCTGACGCTCACCTATGCCGGCGCTGAACGGGTCATGCCGCACTACAACGTGATGGGCGTCGCCAAGGCGGCGCTGGAGGCGAGCGTGAAGTATCTCGCCGTCGATCTCGGCGGCCGGAACATTCGCGTCAACGCGATCTCGGCCGGCCCGATCAAGACGCTCGCCGCGTCGGGTATCGGCGACTTCCGCTATATCCTGAAGTGGAACGAATACAACTCGCCGCTCAAGCGCAACACGTCGCTCGACGACGTCGGCGGCGCCGGTCTCTATCTGCTGTCGCACCTGTCGTCCGGCGTGACCGGCGAGGTGCACCATGTCGACAGCGGATACCACGTCGTCGGCATGAAGGCCGTCGACGCGCCCGACATTTCCATCGTTCAAGACAAATAGCGCCATGTCCGACAACAGCTTCGGCCAGCTTTTCCGCGTTACGACGTGGGGCGAGAGTCATGGCCCGGCGATCGGCTGCGTCGTCGACGGCACGCCGCCGGGAATCAAGCTCGCCGAGGCAGATCTCCAGAACTGGCTCGACAAGCGCAAACCGGGCAGTTCCCGTTTCGTCACCCAGCGCCGCGAACCCGATCAGGTCGAGATCCTGTCGGGCGTGTTCGAGGGCAGGAGCACAGGCACGCCGATCAGCCTTCTGATCCGCAATCAGGACGCGCGCTCGCGCGATTACGGCGACATCAAGGACAAGTTCCGTCCCGGCCACGCCGATTTCGCCTACTGGACCAAGTACGGCGTCAGAGACTACCGCGGCGGCGGGCGGTCGTCGGCCCGCGAGACCGCGTGCCGCGTCGCGGCAGGCGGCATCGCGCGCCTGATCCTGGGGCGCGGCGTAAAGATCCGCGGCGCGATGGTGCAGATGGGCGAGCTTGCGATCGACCGGAAGAAGTGGCGCTGGAGCGAAGTCGGAAAAAATCCGTTCTGGTGCCCGGACGCCGCCGCGGCAAAGGAATGGGAAGCCTATTTGGACGACGTGCGCAAGGCGGGCTCGTCCGTCGGCGCCGTCATCGAAATCGTCGCCTCCGGCGTGCCTGCCGGCCTTGGCGCGCCAATCTACGGCAAGCTCGATTCCGACCTTGCCGCAGCCATGATGGGCATCAATGCGGTCAAGGGCGTGGAGATCGGCGCCGGTTTCGCCGCCGCCGCCCTGTCGGGCGAGGAGAACGCCGACGAGATGCGCATGAAGAACGGCAAGGTCGACTTACGGTCGAACAATGCCGGCGGCATCCTCGGCGGCATCTCTACCGGCCAGGACGTCGTCGTTCGATTCGCCGTCAAGCCGACGAGTTCGATCCTGACGCCCCGTAACACGGTCACCACGAAGGGCCGAAACACGACCATCGCCACGAAAGGCCGGCACGATCCGTGCGTCGGCATCCGCGGCGTTCCGGTCGGCGAGGCGATGATGGCCTGCGTGCTCGCTGACCACCTTTTGCGCCACCGGGCTCAGAACGGCGAGCGGGCCTAGCCTCTCGTAAACACCGACGCCAGTTCCACGTGCGGCGACCACAGGAACTGGTCGACCGGCTGGACTCGTTCAAGCCGGTAGCCGCCGTCGACGAGCGTTCGCGCATCGCGGGCGAAGGTCGCCGGATTGCAGGAAACATAGGCGAGGCGCGGTACGCCGCTGGAGGCGATCTGTTCCGCCTGCGGCGCCGCGCCGGCCCGCGGCGGGTCCAGGACGACGGCGTCGACGCCGGCGAACTCTTCCGACCGAAGCGGCTGGCGGGCGAGGTCGCGGGTTTCCGTCTCCACATAGGGGTCCGCCCGGTGCAACGCGTCGGTCTGCGCCGCCAGGCCTTCGACGGCGCGAACGTGCTTTCCCGCCGCGGCGAGCGGCAGGCTGAACGCCCCGCACCCGGCATAGAGATCGGCGACGCGCGCCGCCTCCCCCGCCGCCTCGAGAACGAAATCGCGGAGAACCGCTTCGCCCTCTTCGGTCGGCTGGACGAACGCATCGGGCGGCAGCGTCACGGTGCGCCCGCCCCATGACATCTCGGCCGCGTCGAACGCGATGACCGGTTCGGGCGCGCTTCCCTCCCGCGCCCAGTTGAGGCGCACGATGCCGTTGGCCTCGCAGAAGGCCGGCGCATCCATGCGCAGATCGAGATCGGGCTCCCGATCTGCCCACACGGTCGCATCGATTCCCGTTTCCGTCAGCGTGAGGGCAACCTCGCCCGACGTTGCATGCGACTGCAGGAAATCCCGAAGCGCCGGAAACGCCGCGACGATCTCGGGACGTGCGACGGGGCAGCGCTCCACATTCACGATCCGCTTACCGGCCGCTTCGCGGAAACCGAGCACGGTTCCGCCTGCCGTTCGGCGGAAGGCAACGCGCACCCGGCGGCGCGTGCCGGGCGCTACCGAGACCAGCGGCGCGATATCGGAATCGAGACCGTGTTGCGCGAGCGCCGTTGCGACGCGCTCGGCTTTCCAGGCTGCGTAGAATCCCTCTTCGAGATGCTGAAGCGCGCAGCCGCCGCATGCGCCGAAATGGGCGCAATCGGGCGCGCGGCGCTGCGGGCCTTCCTCGACGACGCGGTCGATCCGTGCGACCGCCGTGTCGCCGCGCCGCCCGACGATCTTCGCCTCGACGACGTCGCCCGGAGCCGACAGCGGAACGTAGACCGGTCCGTCGGCGCCATCGGCGATCCCGTCCCCGCGGCCGCCCAACCTGTCGATCCTCATCTCCATCATAGATCCTTGCGCGCGCCGATCAGAAACTCGACGTTTCCGTCCGCGCCGGTCACCGGGCTCTCGACGATGCCGAGAACCGACCAGCCGCCGAGACCGCGAAGCCACTCCTCGATGCGGGCGCAGACGGCGTCTCGCAGGGCAGGGTCGCGGACGATACCGCCC
>JAYQUR010000003.1:0-28354 GCA_038148075.1 Alphaproteobacteria bacterium
CGAGAACGCCTGTCAGGTCGCCCCGCTTCCACGCCATCATCGCGCCGATGGGGCAGGCGATCATCAGCGGCACCATCAGTGGGACGAAGGTTGCGTTGAAGAACGGCGCGCCGACCGACACCTTGCCGCCGTCGAGCGCGTCGAGCAGGAGCGGGTAAAGCGTGCCGAGGAACACGACGGCGCAAGCGGTCGCCAGCAGAAGATTGTTGAGCACGAGCGCGCCTTCGCGGCTGACCGGCGCGAACAACCCTCCCGTCCGGAGCGCCGGAGCGCGTAAGGCATAAAGCGCGAGTCCCCCGCCGATGACGGCAATCAGAAGGGCGAGGATGAAGACGCCGCGTTCGGGGTCGGTTGCGAAGGTATGGACCGACGTAAGCACGCCCGAGCGAACGAGGAAGGTGCCCAGCAGCGACATGCCGAACGCGATGATCGCGAGCAGGACCGTCCAGCTCTTGAGCGTGTCGCGCCGTTCGACGACGAGCGCCGAATGCAGCAATGCGGTGCCGACCAGCCACGGCATGAAGGATGCGTTCTCGACCGGATCCCAGAACCACCAGCCGCCCCATCCGAGCTCGTAATAGGCCCACCAGCTCCCGAGCGCGATGCCCACGGTGAGCGCCGTCCAGGCCGCGAGCGTCCATGGCCGGACCCAGCGCGCCCATGCGGGATCCACCCGTCCCTCGATCAGGGCGGCGACGGCGAACGAGAACGCCATCGAGAAACCGACATAGCCGAGATAGAGAAACGGCGGATGGAAGGCGAGGCCGGGGTCCTGCAGCAGCGGGTTGAGGCCCTGGCCCTCGACAGGCGCCGGGTCGAGCCGCAGGAACGGATTGGACGTGAACAGGAGGAACGCGAGAAAGCCGACCCCGATCATCCCCTGGATCGAGAGCACGCGGGCGCGCATGTCCGCCGGCAGATTGCCGCCGAACTCGGCGACCATAAGTCCGAACAGCGCGAGGATCAGGACCCACAGCAGCATCGAGCCTTCGTGGTTTCCCCAGACGCCCGCGACCTTGTAGAGCATCGGCTTCAACGTGTGCGAGTACTGGACGACCATCGCGACGGAAAAGTCGGAGACGACGAATGCCCACGTCAGCGCGCCGAAGGAGATGGCGATGAACAGAAACTGACCGCGTGCGGCCGGGCCGGCGACCGCCATCAGCCGGTCGTTTCCGCGCTGCGCCCCGATCAGCGGCAGAATGGCCTGGATCAGCGCCATCGATAGCGCGAGCGCGAGAGCGAAATGGCCGATCTCGGCGATCATTTGGCGTTGCCGCCTTTCCATTGGCCGGATTTTTTCAGCGCTTCGGCGACTTCGGGAGGCATGTAGTTTTCATCGTGCTTGGCGAGCACTTCGTCGGCGACGAAGCTGCCGTCGGGCTGCAGGCGGCCCTCGACCACGACACCCTGGCCTTCGCGGAACAGGTCGGGCAACAGGCCCTTGTAGGCGACACTGATGTCGTGGGTCAGGTCGGTGACCCGGAAGGCGACCGTGAGGCCGTCTGTCTCCTTGCGGAGGCTGCCCTCTTTCACCAGACCGCCGACGCGAAGCCTGCGGTCGGTCCGCAGTTCGGGCTTGGTCGCGATGTCGGTCGGGCTGTGGAAGAAGACGATGTTGTCCTCGAACGCGGTCAGGACCAGCGCGGCGGCGGTCCCCAGGACCAGCGCGCCGAGCAGGACGATCGTCAGGCGACGGCGTTTTCGAGTCATGTGCCGTCTCCTTCCGCCGTTCGACGGCGGCGACGCGGCGACTCGCTTTCGAGACGGGACAGCTCCCTTTCGCGTGCGCGCATCGTCCTGACGCTGATGCCGATCAGGCCGCCGAGGACGACAAGCGCTATTCCCCACGCCGGCCAGACGTAGCCGCCGTAACCGCCCATTTCGAAAAACGCACTCATGGAGTTTCGCACCGTTTCCGTTCAGCCCTTAGATAATCAACACGCGATGGCGGCAATTCAGCCATCGGCGCCCGCTGCCGCCTCTCGATGGATACGGGCGGCGCGCAACGCCCGGATGCGCCGCTCGGCCAGTTCGCCCCGCGCACGCACGATCGTCAGCGCGACGAACATCGTCGTGAAGCCGACCGCCATAAGCAGCAGCGGCGTCAGCATGGAAGAATGAACCGACGGCATGCCGATCTTGGTGACGCTCGCCGGCTGGTGCAATGTGTTCCACCAATCTACCGAAAACTTGATGATCGGCAGGTTCACGGCGCCGACCAGCGCCAGGATCGCGGCCGCCTTCTCGCCGCGTGCGGCGTCGTCGAACGCGTTGGCGAGCGCGATGAAGCCCAGATACAGAAAGAAGAGAACCAGTACCGAGGTGAGCCGTGCGTCCCACACCCACCATGTTCCCCACATCGGCTTGCCCCAGAGCGAACCCGTCGCCAGGCAGATCAGCGTGAAGCACGCGCCGATCGGCGCAGCCGACATGGCGAGCACGTGGGCGACGGGATGTTTCCAGATCAGACCCACGGCGCTCGCCACGGCGATGAACGCATAGCAGAACATGGCCATCCAGGCGGATGGCACGTGAACGTACATTATCCGGACGGTCTGGCCCTGCTGGTAGTCCGGCGGCGATGCCGCGAATGCGAAATAAAGCCCCGCCGCGATCAGGATGGCGGCCAGGCCGGTAGCCCATGGAAGGACGGCGTTTGCGAGCCGGAGGAACCGGGTGGGATTCGCATATCGGTGCAGTAACATGGGTATGACTTAGCCCGTCAGGGCTCCCGATTGAAGCTATTTTCCAACAGCGCACGGCGTGTTGAAGCGTCGCCGTTGCGCGCACCGTTCACCCGGGCCCAGTGATATTCGATCCGCGATCCGGGCCCGCCGCCCGGCGCCGGCGTAGTCGTAAGCGTCAGGCGATCCGCGTCGAGCGCCACGACGGCGGTCCGGGTCGTTCCCACCGCGTTGACGTCCGCCCCGACGAATATCTTGTGATGGATGCGGTCGTCGTCGATCCGGTACGAACCGCAATAGGCACTCGACCGTATTCGGCCGGCCGAATCGGCGAAGTTGATCACCTCGCAGACATGGCCGTCGGGCGCATAAACCAGATAGCCGGACACGCTGTTGCCCCAGGGGCGGCGGCTGCGGCCTTAGGCGTAATACTTGCGGCAATCCGAGAGCCGCCACGTGCCGTTCAGCTCCACGGCGGCAAAGGCGCCGATGTCTCCGGTGGTTTCGCCGCCATCCATCGCCGTCTGCCCCTACTCGACGGCGGAGCGAAGCGCGGCAGCGCTGGCCCACGGACACAGAACCAGGCAGACGAGCAGAATGCCGCCCATCAACATGAGTTGCTGGCTGACGGCGAAACCGCCGATCGCGGCTTCGACGGCGCCGGCGCCGAATATCAGGACGGGAATGACGAGGGGAAGCACCAGCAGCGACAGCAGCACGCCGCTGCGCCGCGAGCCCAAGCTCAACGCCGCGCCGAGCGCGCCTATCAGGCTGATGATCGCCGTACCGAGAGCCATGGTCCCCACCAGAATGCCATACCCGTCAGGCTCAAGATTGACCATGATACCAATCACCGGGGAGGCCACCAACAGCGGAAAACCCGTGGTCAGCCAGTGCGCGCCGACCTTCGCGAGAACGGTGATCCACAGCGGGACGGGCGAGATGGCAAGCAGTTCCAGCGTTCCGTCTGCATAGTCGTTTTCGAACAGCCGGTCGAACGAGAGCATCGCGGCGAGAAGCGCCGTAACCCACAGAATTCCGGGCGCCATACGCGCCAGCAGCCCCGGGTCGGGACCGACCCCGAACGGGAAAAGCGCCGCGGCGATCACGAAAAACACGATCACCATCAACGTGTCGGTGAGCTGCCGCAGTGCGATGCGGACATCGCGGGCAACAAGCGCGAGGAATGCGGTCATGGCGAATCGCTTCCGACCGATTCGCTCCGACGGTCGGCCGCGCCCCACAACGCGTCGCTCGCCGGTGCGAATGCGGAGACGTCGAGCGAGGCGCCGCCGTCTATTCCGAGGGGCACGTTCGTCGAGGCAACCACGGTTCCGCCTGCCGCCCGATGCTCCGCGATCGCCGCCATAACCGCCTCGACGGACCCGCGGTCGAGGGCGATCGTGGGCTCGTCCAGCAACCACAGCGCCGCGGGCGACGCGAACAGTCGGGCCAGCGCCAGCCGCCGGGTCTGGCCGGCGGACAGCAGGCGCGCCGGCATGTCCGCGAGCGCGGCCAGCCCGACGCGGGCGAGCGCGTCGTCGATCCCAGCGGTCGGGCCGCGGAGCGCTGCGTGGAAGGCGAGGTTTTCCCGCACCGTCAGCGCCGCCTTGACCGCGTCCCGGTGGCCGAGATAGTGCACGTCGCCGAAGAAAGCCTCGGGGTCGTCGCCGACGGGCCGGCCCCGCCAGACGAGTTCGCCCGCCGCCGGCCGGGCGATTCCCGCCATGATGCGCAGCAGGCTCGATTTCCCCGACCCGTTGGGGCCGGTAAGGACGAGCGCATCGCCGGGCCCGACGACGAACTCCAGATCTTCGAAAACGATCCGCTCGCTTCGAATACAGGCCAGGTCGTGTCCCCGGAAAGCGTTCATGACAGCCGGAATATCGCGCCGGAGGTCGCGATGCAAAGAAAAAGCCGCCGGTCTTGCGACCGGCGGCTAGAGGAGGGATCCAGCGTTTCCGCTGGGAGGACGTTCTGGGGAGAACGTCCAGGGGGCTACAGATGCATATGGGACTGGAACTGCGGCCCGGCAAGGGCGCAAATGTGGCGAGATTATGATTTGTTAGCCATGAAAACATATCGATCCGATATACGCGTTTTTCGGACCGCATCGGCTTGCCCCGAGGGTCTGCCGCCGCATGGAATGCCGAACGGGCGGCGATAGCGTCGCGATCAATACACTTGGAAAAATGACGCGGTGCCGTTAATTTCCCGCCGCATTAATCAAAAGGAGACGTAACGTGAGCGCAACCGGTAAGGATACGCTGAAGGCGCGCCGCACGCTCGAGGCGGGCGGTAAATCCTACGACTATTTCAGCCTCGGTGCGGTCGAAGACGCCGGTTTCGGAGACATCTCGCGTTTGCCGTTCTCTCTCAAGGTGCTGCTGGAGAACCTGCTGCGCTACGAAGACGGCCGGTCGGTAACCGTCGCCGATATCGAAAAGGCGGCGAAGTGGGTCGAAACGCAGAAATCCGATCTCGAGATCGCCTACCGTCCGGCACGCATCCTGCTGCAGGATTTCACGGGCGTCCCCGCGGTCGTCGATCTCGCGGCGATGCGCGACGCGATGGTGCAGCTCGGCGGCGATCCGCAGAAGATCAATCCGCTCAATGCGGTCGATCTCGTCATCGACCATTCGGTGATGATCGATCAGTTCGGCAGCGATGCGGCGTTCGGCAAGAACGTCGAGCTGGAGTTCGAGCGTAACAAGGAGCGTTACGAATTCCTGAGCTGGGGCTCGAAGGCGTTCAACAATTTCCGCGTCGTGCCGCCGGGTACCGGTATCTGCCATCAGGTGAACCTCGAATACCTGTCGCAGACCGTATGGGTGACCGACGATGCATCCGGCAAGGCCGTCGCCTACCCCGACACGGTGGTGGGCACGGACAGCCACACGACGATGGTGAACGGCATGGCCGTCCTGTCGTGGGGCGTCGGAGGAATCGAGGCCGAGGCCGCGATGCTCGGCCAGCCGATCTCGATGCTGCTGCCCGAGGTCGTCGGCTTCAAGCTGACCGGTACGATGAAGGAAGGCGCGACCGCGACCGACCTCGTCCTGACGGTGACGCAGATGCTGCGCGCGCAGGGCGTCGTCGGCAAGTTCGTCGAGTTCTACGGTCCCGGCGTCGGCGCGCTGTCGCTACCGGACCGTGCGACCATCGGCAACATGGCGCCCGAATACGGCGCGACCTGCGGTTTCTTCCCGATCGACCGGGAGACCTGCGACTTCCTGCGCTTCACCGGCCGTGACGACGACCGCGTCGCGCTGGTCGAGGCCTATGCCAAGGCGCAGGGAATGTGGCGGGACGACAGCACGCCCGATCCGGTCTTTACGGCGACGCTCGAACTCGATCTCGGCACCGTCGAGCCGTCCCTCGCCGGGCCGAAGCGTCCGCAGGACCGCGTGGTCCTGTCCGGCGTGCCCAAGGCGGCGACCGACGCGATCGCCGACCACCGCGGCGCGGCTCCGGCCGATACCGACCAGCTCGCCCGTTCGGTCGGCGACGATTTCGAGGTCGAAGACGGCGACGTCGTCATCGCGGCGATTACGAGCTGCACCAACACCTCGAACCCGTCCGTCCTGATCGGCGCCGGCCTGCTAGCGCGCAACGCCGTCGCCAAGGGTCTCAAATCGAAGCCCTGGGTGAAGACGTCGCTCGCGCCCGGAAGCCAGGTCGTTCGCGACTATCTCGAAAAGGCCGGCCTCCAGGACGATCTCGACGCGCTCGGCTTCAACATCGTCGGTTTCGGCTGCACGACCTGCATCGGCAACTCCGGCCCGCTTCCCGACAAGGTGGCGAACGCCATCGACGAGGGCGATCTCGTCGCCGGCGCGGTGCTCTCCGGCAACCGCAATTTTGAAGGCCGCGTCCATCAGCAGGTGCGGGCGAACTTCCTCGCCTCGCCGCCGCTGGTCGTTGCCTACGCGCTGGCCGGTTCGCTCAAGATGAACCTTGCGGCGGAACCGCTCGGGACCGACCCCGACGGCAACCCGGTCTATCTCAAGGATATCTGGCCGACCAACAAGGAGATCCACGACACCATCCGCGAGTGCCTGACGGCCGAGATGTACCGCAGCCGCTACGCCAACGTGTTCGAAGGTCCCGAGGAGTGGAAGGGTATCGACAGCGTCGGATCGGAGACCTACGCATGGCAGGAATCCAGCACCTACGTGAAGTTCCCGAGCTTCTTTGAGGGCATGGAAAGGGAGCCCGGCGAGATCACCGATATCGAGGGCGCGCGTCCGCTGCTGATCCTCGCCGACTCGGTCACGACCGACCATATATCCCCGGCCGGTTCGATCCAGCGTGAGAGCCCGGCGGGAGAATATCTGCTCGAGCGCCAGATACGCCCCGCCCAGTTCAACTCCTACGGCTCGCGGCGCGGCAACCACGAAGTGATGATGCGGGGCACGTTCGCCAACATCCGCATCCGCAACGAGATGGTCCCGGGCGTCGAGGGCGGCTACACCACGCACCAGCCGTCCGGCGAACAGATGCCCGTCTATGACGCCGCGATGAAGTACGCCGTCGACGGCGTGCCGCTCGTCATCGTTGCCGGAAAGGAATACGGCACCGGTTCGTCGCGCGACTGGGCGGCCAAGGGCACGACACTGCTCGGCGTCCGCGCGGTGATCGTCGAGAGCTTCGAGCGCATCCACCGCTCCAACCTGATCGGCATGGGCGTGCTTCCGCTCCAGTTCACGGGCGGCGACACGCGCCAGTCTCTAGGTCTCGACGGGACCGAGACGTTCGACATCAAGGGCGTTGCGGAAGGGCTGAGCCCGCGTTGCGAGCTCGACTGCACGATCCATCGCGCAGACGGCTCCAGCGTCAACGTCAAGCTGCTGTGCCGCATCGATACGCTCGACGAGCTCGACTACTACAAGCACGGCGGTATCCTGCAGTATGTGATTCGCAACATGCTCGACGCGGCCTGACGCAGCCGTTTCGCCATTTCGGGCGCGGGCGGGGAAACCCGGCCGCGCCTTTTTGCGCCCGTGCAGAAGCGGTTTCACCGACACGTGAACCGGGTTGATTAGGCCCACCTGCGCGGTCCGGCCTATATGTTCGCGCATGGTCCGGGTATTTGCAGTCCTGACGTTTCTCTTCGCCAGCGCGTCGGTCGCGATGCAACCGGCGCAGGCGGGCGGCGAGAAGATCGTCGTGGAGCTTTTCACGTCCCAGGGCTGCTCGTCCTGCCCGCCGGCCGACGCGTATCTCGCGGAGCTTGCGAAGCGGGACGATGTCATCGCACTCTCCTTCCATGTCGACTACTGGAACTATATCGGCTGGTCCGATCCTTTCTCGTCCCGCGAAGCGACCGAGCGGCAGCGCGCCTACGGCCGGACGATGGGCAAGTCGTATGTCTATACGCCGCAGGTCGTGGTCGACGGGCGCGCCGAAACCGTCGGATCGAACCGGCACGAGGTGTCCAACCTCATCAACATGGCGGCGGCCGCCCCCAAGATTCCGATCGCCGTCGATCACCGGAAGGACGGGACGGCGCTGCTCCGGCTGCCCGAAACCCGTGGCGTCGCGGCGGACATCTGGGTCGGTTTCTATGACGACCGCCACCGGACCGAAGTCCGTCGCGGCGAAAACCGCGGGCGTAGCATCGCCAACGCGAATGTCGTGCGCAGTATCCGCCGCGTGATGCGGTGGGACGGTCGCGCAACCGAAAGAAGCGTCGATCTGAAGGCGCTCGGTGCGACCGGCCGCGATGGCTGTGTCGTGATCGTCCAGGCGATCCGCAACGGCCCCGTACTCGCTGCCGCCGCGTTCGCGCTGCCGTCTCGCTGAATTTCCCGGCCGGGCGATTGCCTTGCGAGCGGCCCCCTGACAATCTGGCGCGAACGTCCATACAGGGGGAAACGCGATGAACGGGGCCGACGTCGTTGCCGAAATTCTGAGGCGGGAAGGGACCGAGTTCCTGTCCTGCTATCCGCGGAATCCGCTCATCGAGGCTTGCGCCAGGATCGACATCCGCCCGATCCTCTGCCGGCAGGAACGGGTCGGCGTCGGGATGGCGGACGGGTACAGCCGGATCAACCTGGGAAAGCGCATCGGCGTCTTCGCGGCACAGCACGGGCCGGGAATCGAGAATGCTTTCCCCGGCGTCGCGCAAGCCTATTCGGAGAACGTACCGCTGCTGGTGCTGCCCGCGTCGGGCCCGCTGAAACGCCAGTTCACCCGACCGGTCTTCAGCGCCGTCGACAACTACGCGCACGTCACGAAGTGGGCGGCGTTCGTCGGCGACGTGCAGGACCTTCCCGATCATCTCTATCGCGCGTTCCACCTGATGCGGACGGGCAAGCCCGGCCCGGTTCTGCTCGAGATCCCGAACGAGGTGTTCAACGCCGAGTTCGAGGGTGACATCGATTACGAGCCTATTCGCGTCTGGCGCAGCGCGCCGGATCCGGCCGACGTGCAGACGGCGGCGGAAATTCTCTCGGCGGCGGAACGTCCGGTGATCTTCGCCGGCCAGGGGGTCCTGCGCGCCGAGGCGACGGACGCCCTGATCGCGCTCGCCGAGCGCCTGTCGGCGCCGGTGCTGACGACCAACCCCGGCAAGAGCGCCTTTCCGGAAAACCATCCGCTGGCGCTCGGCAGTTCCGTCGTATCGGCGCCGCGCGCGCTCAGCGAATTCCTGCGGTATGCCGATGTCGTGTTCGCCGTCGGCTCGAGCCTGACGATCACGAATTTCGGCCCCAACCCGCCAGCCGGCAAGCGGATCGTTCATTCGACCAACGACGACCAAGACGTGAACAAGGACCATCGCGTCGAGTGCGCCATGATCGGCGATGCGAAGCTGGCGCTCGAACAGCTTCTGGATGCTCTTTCCGGCCAGACTGTCCGCGACAAGGGCGACGTTGCGGCGGCGGTCGGCAAGGTAAGGACGGAATGGCGCGCCGACTGGCAGCGTCACCTCGCGTCGAACGAGGTGCCGATCGATCCCTATC
The DNA here is from genome assembly GCA_038148075.1 of Alphaproteobacteria bacterium. GTDB lineage: Bacteria > Pseudomonadota > Alphaproteobacteria > MPNO01 > UBA830 > JAYQUR01. The sequence continues at coordinate 9,653 of JAYQUR010000003.1, forward strand.
GCGTCGTCAACGATCTGATGGAAACGGTCGACCGGGAAAACGTTATCATCACCCACGATTCCGGAAGTCCGCGCGAACAATTGCATCCGTTCTGGGAATCGATCGTTCCGAACTCCTACATGGGCTGGGGAAAGTCGACGCAGCTCGGCCACAGCCTGGGGCTCGCGCTCGGCGCCAAGCTGGCGCGGCCCGACAAGCTCTGCGTCCACGTGCTCGGCGATGCCGCGATCGGCATGGTGGGCATGGATCTGGAAACCGCGGCGCGAAACGGTATCGCGATCCTGACAGTGGTCCTGAACAACGGAATCATGGCGGCCGAGCGCGACGTCCTTATTGAATCGGACGAGAAATACGCGGCGATGACCGTCGGCGGCAATTACAAGCCGGTCGCGGACGCTCTGGGCGTTGCCGGATTCCGGGTCGAGGCGCCGGGCGATATCGTACCGGTGCTGCGCGAGGCGATCGCCGTCACCGAAGCGGGCCGGCCCGCACTGGTCGAGTGCATGACCGCGGAATGTCAGGCGTTTTCTCGCTATTGATCGGTTACGGTTAACGGGACGTTTACCGTCGGCAGCGCTTAACAGTCGATACACCTATTCCGCGTAAAACCGGTGGGCGAGAATCCCGAAGGAAGCCGCCGGTTTGGTTGACGTTCTATCGATATCAGGTGCGGGCCTGTATTGCCTCGCCGCGGTTGCGGTCATCTTTGCCGTGCGCCGCGGGTCGATGCCCCGTTTCGGGTATCTGCTGGCAGGCGCGGCGGCATTGCTCGCGGCCCGGGCAACGGGGCCGCTGTTCTTTGCCGCGCCGGAGAGTGCGGGCGCTCTTTCCGCCGCCGTATTGTCGATCGAGTTTGCGGCCGGGCTAGGCATGGCCGCGGCTGCTGTCTTTCTCTATCGGCGCCCGCGGGGCGGAGGCGCCGACGTCGATTCGATCATGGCTGCCCGGGCCGACGCCGAACGGATGCGGAGCCTGCTGCAGGAGACGCTTGACGGCATGCCTGCCGCCGTATCGCTCTGGGGACCGGACGACCGGCTCGTCCTCAAGAACGCGGTTTTCGACGAGATCAATGCCGATATCGCCCAACTGACGGTGCCGGGAACCGCCTACAGGGAATTCGTCGAAGCCCGTCAGAAGGGCAGCCGCGTTCACGTGGTTTCGGGCGGCTCCGCGAGCGTAGAGGAGAGTCCCGACCAGTCGCGTATGCGGTACCACGGCAATGCAAACGTCACGCTGGAAGTGGACATGGGCGACGGCCGGCGGGCCATGGTCCGCGAGCACCGGCTGTCCGACGGCAGCGTCGTGATCGTGGGCGTCGACATTACGGAGTTGAAGACGACGGAGGCGCAACTCGAGTCAAGCCGCCAACTGATGTCCCAAATTCTGGATGCGTTGCCGGTGTCCATCTCGATCGTCGATTCCGACGGGAAGTCGACGTTGATCAACCGCTATGAAGCTGCGCGCTGGGGCGCCGAGCCCCGCGACCTGGTCGGCAAGAAACTCTACGAACATCTCCCGCCCGAAATTGCCGACACGGCCCGGCATCAGGACCGGAAAATAATCGAGACCGGCGATGCGCTGCCCTTCTTCGTCGAAAGCTTCGAGGCGGCCGACGGGCCGAAATCTATGCTCATCGGCAAGATACCCGTGACGTTACAGGACGGCAGCCGCGGCGTCTGCATGATCGGGCTCGATATTTCCGACCGTCAGTCGGCGATGGATGCGCTTCAGCGAGCGACCGAGGATTACCGGCGGACCCTGGAACTGTTCCCCGCCTCCGTTCTCGTCGCTGTCGACGGCAAGATCGTATTCGAGAACGAAATGGCGGAAAAGCAGTTCAGGGCTCCCGAAACGGGCGCATTGATAGGCCGGAGATCGATGGATCTGATTCATCCCAGGGATCACGGTACGATCGCCGCCAACCGCAAGCGCTTGGCCCAACGAGGAGAATTTTTCGCCTATTCCAAGCACCGCTACCTCAGGCTGGACAACACAGAGTTCGACGGCGAAGGGACTGCCATCGCCGTCGCGTGGGGCGGCGAAAAAGCTTTGTTGATCGTTTCTCGCGACATTTCGGAGCAGCTGCGCCACAACCGGGAACTTGAAGAGGCGAGGGTCGAGGCGGAGCGCGCCAACTTCGCCAAATCCGAATTTCTCGCCAGCATGAGTCACGAAATCCGGACGCCGCTGAACGGCGTTCTCGGCACGACGAGCCTTCTGATCGACAGCGCCCTGGACGACGAACAGCGGCGTCAGGTCGAGACGATCAGGGACTCGGGCAATCTCCTGCTGTCGCTCCTGAACGACATTCTCGATCTGTCGAAGATCGAGGCGGGCAAGCTCGACCTCGAGCTTATCGACTTCGATCTGCGCGATCTGATCCGGTCGGTATCCGAACTCTGGCAACCGAAAGCGGCCGCCAAGGATCTTTCGTTCGAAATCGAAATAGACGAAGTCGTCGCCGGGGCGCTCCGGTCCGATCCGACGCGGATCCGGCAGATACTTTTCAATTTCCTGTCCAACGCGATCAAGTTCACCGAACGCGGCGGAATAAGCGTTTTCGTCCGCCAGGCGCGACGCGAGAACGGCCTGGTCGAAACCGTTTTCGAGGTTCGCGACAGTGGCGAGGGCATCGCGCCCGAAAAATTCAGCCTTCTGTTCCAGAAGTTCTCGCAGGCAGACAGTTCCGTCACCCGTCGGCATGGCGGAACCGGGCTGGGCCTCGCTATCAGCCGGGAACTGACGCAGGCGCTGGGCGGAAAGATCGGCGTGGACAGCACGCCCGGCGAAGGATCCACCTTCCGCTTCTCGGTCGTCTGTCCCGCCGGCGATTCGTCACTCGCAATGCGGGCGACCCAGAGCGGAAACACTGCGGAAACCGTCTCGCCGCTCCGGATTCTCGTCGCCGAGGACAACGCTGTGAATCAGCTCGTGATCCGAACGATTCTCGAACGCGCCGGACATTCCGTCGATATCGTCGGTAACGGCGTCGAGGCGGTCAGTTCGGTCATGGGGCAGACATACGATGTCGTCCTGATGGACGTACAGATGCCCGAGATGGACGGTATCAGCGCGACCCGAAAGATCCGGTCGCTGGATAGTCCGGCTAAAACCATACCGATCGTCGCGCTGACCGCGAACGCCATGAAAGGCGATCGCGAAAAGTTTCTCGACGCCGGAATGGACGACTACGTTTCCAAGCCGATCGACCCCGCGCTACTCGACGCGGCCCTTCGCCGCCGGATGTCGAAGGACGATTTCGGAGACAGCGGCGCTGCCGTTGCCGTCCCGACCGCTTCTGTACCGTCCGCGCGGCAGGATTCGGGAACGCCGGACGATGCGGCGCGCGTCTCGCCCCCGGCCACGTTCGACGTCGCCGACGAGCTATCGGATCTATTCCGGGAATTCGACGACCTCTGATCGTCTCCGGTGCCTTTCGACCGGTTCGCGTTAACGGTTTTTGCGTCGCGAATCCGGCTGCCCGGGACGCGATTTCTCGCGGCCCTTCCCGTTTCGACAAATGCCTTGTGCGCGCTCTCTTTTCGAGGGTTCCGCGTAAGCGCTTGTAAAATAGATATAAATAATTTTAATAAATAATTTTAACTGCAAAAAAATAATAAAATTATCGCGCATTTTCCTTGAAATTAACCAAATCCAAACCCCACTTTAACAGCTCGTTAAGGGGCAAAAAGCCCCCGTTTTGGTTAAAGGGCTATTGGCGTGATGATGGGTATTCTTCGTATTATTGCTATTTCTGCCTTTGTCGGTGGGGTTTCGTTTTCGGCTCAGGCTGGCGGCAAAGCCGTTCCCGACGAGCGACTGGCCAAGGACGTGCATTGCCTCGCGCAGAACATCTATCACGAGGCGCGGGGCGAGCCGATGGCGGGCAAGCTCGCGGTCGGTCATGTCGTGCTCAATCGCATGGCGGACCGCCGTTTTCCGGGGCTCGCCTGTTCCGTCATCAAGCAGGGCGGCGAAAAGCGGCGCTACCGTTGCCAGTTTTCCTGGTGGTGCGACGGCCGCAGCGACCGCGCCCGCAACCGCCAGGCGTGGCAGGAAAGCATGGTACTGGCGTACCTGATCCGCGCCGGCATCACCAAGGATCCGACCGACGGGGCGCTCTGGTGTCACGCCTCCTACGTCAACCCCTCCTGGGCCAGCGCCATGAAGCTCAATGTCAAGATCGGCAAGCACATCTTCTATGCGGATCACCGCGAGAAGAAGAAGGCCCCCAAGGAATCGGACAAGCGCCAAACGCGCACGCAGGTTGCCGACGCCGGTTCCTGATCCGGCGCTTCCGCAGACGTCAGGCGTTGATCCCGCGCAGCGCCGGGATCACTTCCGAACCGAATAGCGCGACGGACCGTTCGGTTTCCGCCGGCGTCATATCGCCGAAAACGTGCTGGCCGACCATATAGGTCGCGTCGGCAGTCTTCAGCCGGTCCGCCAGGAACGCCGCAACGGTCTTCGGGCTGCCCGCGACGGCCCGGCCCTGTTCGGCCATCTGGTCGAATTCAGGCGGCCTCTGATGCCGCGGCGGCCGCGTGCTGTGATATTCGAACAGCCAGTTGAAGCTGGTGTGCCAAACCGGATAGGCGCGCCGCGCGATCGTCAGCGCTTCGTCGTCGGTATCCGCGACCACCACGAATATACCGAGCCCCACGAGCGGAAGGCCGTCCAGGCTGCCGTGTTCCTCCTGCCAGACTTCGCGGAACCGGTCGGCGAATGTCTTCGTTTCCTCCGCCGTATCCAGGCTGACGATATTGCTGCCGGAGCGCGCCGCGCGTTCGGCGCTGTCGGTGGAATGGACACCGTACCAGAGCGGCGGGTGGGGTTTCTGAAACGGAAAAACGTGGAGCGGCACGTCGTCTTTTTTCCCGAAGCTGCCGGATCCGTCGATCTTTCCTTCCGCAAGCCCTTGCATGACGAGCGCGAGATAGCGGCGATACGTCGTTTCGGCCTCGGTGTGATCGTTTCCGAAATAGGCGGCTTCGAGCGGCGAGGCGCCGCGGCCGAAACCGATCTCGAGCCGGCCGCCGCTGATCTGGTCCAGCATGCAGATTTCCTGCACCAGCCTGTAGGGATGATAGAGCGGCAGCGCATAGACAAGCGGCCCGAAGCGCAGCTTGGTCGTCCGCGCGGCGACCGCGGCCAGGAATACCGACGGCGACGGGGCCATCCCGAGCGGCGTCGAATGATGCTCTGCGACGTGGTAGCCCCGAAAACCCGCGGCCTCGAACTGTTCGATCACCCGGAGTCGGTCCTGATAGTAATCGTGGAGCGGGCGACCGCTCGCGTCGAGATGATCGAATATGCCGAATTCCATTCCCCGTTCTTCCGTTTGTTCGGACGCGGCCCTGCACGCCGTTTGCGAATGCGTCCGCGCGTGCTAGCGTCGAAACGATAGTTGCCGAACGAAATTCGCAATGCAATGCGCATCGGACGGGGCGCCGGGCCGTAGCCGGGGCCCGCGCGGGGACGGAACGACATGACGCAAACGCAAACGGAAGCGGCCGCCGACAGACCGGGAAGCGACGCTACGGCCCATGTCCTGATGGTGTTCGCCGTCATGATATTCGGGCTGAACTACGTCGTCGGCCGGTGGGCGGCAGGCGAGGTGCCGTCCTATACGCTCGGCTTCACGCGCTGGACGGTCGGTGCGTTGATCCTGCTGCCTTTCGCGCTGTCCCATCTGCGGCGCGAACGGGACCGGATCGCCGCCAACTGGAAGCTTCTGGCGCTTGCCGGCTTTCTGATGCCGTTCATGGGCGCAGGCGTTACCTACGTCGCGTTGACCTACACGACGGCCATCAACGCAGGCGTCATCCAGATTTCGTTGCCGGTCATGGTGGTGATCCTGTCGTTCTTCTTCCTCGGCGAACGCGCCACGCGGATTCAGTGGCTCGGCGCTGCCGGCGCCATCGTCGGCGTTCTCTACATGATTTCGCGCGGCGAGATGTCCGTGCTGCTGGGCCTCGACTTCAATACCGGTGATGCGATCATGATCGGCTGCAACCTGGGGCTCGCCGGGTACGGCATTGCGGTCAAACGGCTTCCCTACAGTTTCCACCCGTTGTCGCTGCTGACCGTGGTTTGCGCGGTCGGCGCGCTGTGCCATCTGCCGTTCTTCGCCTGGGAGGTCGCCACCGGCCAGCTGCCGACACCGGGTGCGACGGCCGTCGTATCGTTGCTGTTCGTGGCGATCTTTCCGTCCGTCGTGGCGATCATGTTCTGGAACCATGCGATCGCGCGTCTCGGCCCGTCGCGGGCCGGTTTCTATCTCTATCTGACACCGGTCTTCGCGGCGGCGTTCGCCATCCCGCTACTGGGCGAAACGTTGGGGGCGTATCACGTGATCGGCGCGATCGTCATCGTCGTCGGGGTGACGGTATCGACCCGGAAACCGCGCGCCGGATAGGCATGTCGGGAAACGGCTTCCGGATTCTCGACTCCGTACGCCTAATTCTGCATTGTTCCGTCCGGCAAACTGGATCTCAGAGGCGGTAAATGGCGGACAGGAAAACGGCGAACGGCGAACCGGACCACGTCTATCTGGTGGACGGCTCGGCCTATATCTTCCGGGCGTTTCACGCGCTGCCGCCGATGACGCGCCCGGACGGTACGCCCGTGAACGCGGTCTACGGCTTTGCCAACATGCTGACCAAGCTGGTCGAGGATTCCGAGGCGGATTTCCTTGCAGTCATCTTCGATACCGCACGCAAGACATTCCGCAACGACATATACAAGGAATACAAGGCGCATCGCCCGCCGCCGCCCGAGGAACTGGTGCCGCAGTTCGATCTCATCCGCGAGGCGACGCGCGCCTACAGCTTGCCGTGCCTCGAGATGGAAGGCTACGAGGCGGACGACCTGATCGCGACCTATGCGCGCCTGGCGAACGAACAGGATTTCGACGTCACCATCGTTTCGTCGGACAAGGACCTGATGCAGCTCGTAGGCCCGCGCGTGCGCATGCTGGACCCGATGAAAAACCGGATTATCGGGCCGGACGAAGTCGTCGAGCGTTTCGGAGTCGGACCCGACAAGGTCGTCGACGTTCAGGCGCTCGCCGGAGATTCGACGGACAACGTTCCCGGCGTGCCCGGCATCGGCGTGAAGACCGCGGCGCAGCTCATCGAGGAATACGGCGATCTCGACAATCTTCTGGCGCACGCCGAGGAAATCAAGCAGCCCAAGCGGCGCGAGAACCTGATCGAGAACGCGGATCTCGCCCGCATCTCCCGCGAACTCGTCACCCTGCGGCCCGACGTGCCGGTCGAGGAGAAGATTGCTGAATTCATCAAGAAGGATCCCGATCCGGACGTTCTGATCCCGTTTCTCGAGGAGCAGGGTTTCAGGTCGATTCTCGCCAAGGTGCGCGCCGAATTCGGGATCGAGGACGCAGCCGCGTCGCCCGATACGGAAACCGCGCCCGGGGAAGGCGAATACGAGCTCGTCCAGGACGAGAAGGCCCTCCAGGCATGGATAGACGCGGCATCGGAAGCCGGCGTCGTCGCGTTCGACACCGAGACGACGTCGCTCGATTCGATGGTTGCCGAACTCGTCGGGCTGTCCCTGTCCATCACCGGCGGGCGCGCCTGCTACGTGCCGGTCGCCCATGTCGCGCCCGGCGGCGCCGCCGACGGAGAACTCGATCTCGGGGACGGCGGCGGCAAACAGGATGCGCCCAAACAGATCGCCCGCGACAAGGCCGTCAAGCTGTTGAAGCCTCTGCTGGAGGACCCCGGCGTCCTCAAGGTCGGTCACAACATCAAATACGACATGCAGGTGATGGCGCGCTACGGGGTCGAGGTCGCCCCCATCGACGACACGATGATCCTGTCCTACGTGCTTGAGGGCGGTGCGCACGGCCACGGGCTCGACGAGCTCGCAACGCTGATGCTCGGCCACACCAACATCAAGTATTCCGAGGTCGCGGGCTCGGGGAAGAAGCAGATCAGCTTCGCTGAGGTCGCTCTCGACAAGGCGCTCGACTACGCCGCCGAGGACGCCGAGGTAACCGGCCGGTTATACCGCCAGTTCCATCCGCGGATCGCGACCGAACGGATGGCGACCGTCTACGAGACGCTGGAGCGGCCGCTCATCCCGGTCCTGTCGGACATGGAACGCGCCGGGATCATCGTCGACGCACCGTTCCTCAAGGAGCTGTCGGGCGACTTGGAGAAACGCGCCGCCGACATCGCCGCCGAAATTCACAAACTTGCCGGCCACGAGTTCAATATCGGCTCGCCGAAGCAGCTCGGCGAGGTGCTGTTCGACGAGATGAGCCTGCCCGGCGGCAAGAAGACCAAGACGGGCGCTTATGCGACCGGCGCGGACATTCTCGAGGATCTCGCGGCGCAGGGGCACGACCTTCCCGCCCGCGTCGTCGACTGGCGCCAGCTCACCAAGCTGAAGAGCACGTACACGGACGCGCTGGTCGGACAGATCAACGCGGAGACGGGGCGGGTGCATACGTCCTACGCGCAGGCGGTGGCCTCGACGGGCCGATTGAGCTCGAACGATCCCAATCTCCAGAACATTCCGATCCGTACGGAGGAAGGCCGAAAGATCCGCCGCGCCTTCGTCGCCGACAAGGGCTGCGTGCTGCTGTCGGCCGACTATTCGCAGATCGAATTGCGGCTGCTCGCCCACGTCGCGGGGATCGAAACCCTGCGTCAGGCGTTCCGGGACGGCGAGGACATCCATGCGATGACCGCGAGCGAGGTGTTCGGCATTCCCGTCGAGGGGATGGACTCGTCCGTCCGCAATCGCGCCAAGGCGATCAATTTCGGCATCATCTACGGTATCAGCGCCTTCGGTTTGGCCCGCCAGCTCCGGATTCCGCAGGGCGAGGCGAAGGCTTACATCGAGAACTACTTCGAGAAGTTCCCCGGCATCAAGGACTACATGGAAACGACCAAGGCGTTCGCCCGCGAGAACGGTTTCGTGAAGACGATCTTCGGGCGCAAATGCCATACGCCGGGAATCGCCGACAAGAATCCGGCGCGGCGCAACTTCTCGGAACGCGCTGCCATCAACGCGCCCCTCCAGGGCGCCGCCGCCGACATTATCAAGCGCGCGATGATCCGTATTCCGCCGGCGCTGGAGGCGGCGGGTCTCGGCGCGAAGATGCTGCTGCAGGTCCATGACGAGCTGATTTTCGAAGTTCCCGAGAAGGAGGTGGAGGAAACCGCCGACCTCGTTCGCGGGATCATGGAAGGTGCCGCGCATCTCGACGTCCCGCTGGTCGTCGAAACAGGCACCGGCGCCAACTGGGAAGAAGCGCACTGACGAAGGTGCGTATCGCCGCCCGGATGATAGCGTAGCGGCGGCGTTTTCAGGTGATCGGCAGTTTTTCGTCGCCTCGGCCGCGGCCCATGACGCGGGTCAGCAGGATGACGGGGATGACGCCCGCGGCCACGATCGCCACGGCGCCCAGCGCGCATTCCTCCAGAAGCTCGTCGGAGGCGAACTGGTAGACGTAGGTTGCGAGCGTATCGAAATTGAACGGCCGCAGCAGCAGCGTGGCCGGCAGTTCCTTCATGCAGTCGACGAATATCAGTATCCCGGCCGTCAGGATGCTGCCGCGAATGATGGGGAGGTTGACGCGCCACAGCGTTCCGGCCGGCCCGTGACCGAGGGTGCGGGCCGCATCCTCGATATGCGGCGTGACGCGCCCGAGGCCGGCTTCGACCGTGCCGTAGGCAAGGGCGAGGAACCGGACGACATAGGCGAACAGGACGGCGACGATCGTGCCGCTGACGACGAGGCCGGTGCTGACGCCGAGCAGCTCCCGGGCCAACGAATCGATCGCATTGTCGAAGAGGCCGAACGGCGTGAGGATTCCGATCGCGAGCACGGCGCCCGGAACGGCATAGCCCAGGCTTGCGAACCTGGCGAGGTTCCGCAGCGTCGCGCTTCTGCGAAGCCGGACCGCATAGGCGAGAAACAGCCCGACGACGACGGCAACCGCGGCGGCGATGGTCGCCAGCGTGAGGCTGTTCAGCGCTGCCTGCGGGAAGTCGTTCGATATCGACGCACGATAATTGTCCGCTGCATAGGACAACAGCAGCCCGGCGGGTATCAGGAAGCCGATCGCGACGGGGAGTGCGCATGCCGCGAAGGCGAACCAGCGTCGCGCCGGTGCGAGCGCTAGGCGTTGCGGTTCGCGGTACCGGAGGGTCGTGTTGTGATAACCGCGCTTCCGCCGCGCCGCCCGTTCCGCGAGCATCAGTCCGACGACGAAGAAAAGCATGACGGTTGCGATCTGCGCACCGCCGCCCGTGTTGTTGAGGACCAGCCATACGTTGAACAGGCCCGCCGTCAGCGTCTGGACCGAAAAGAAATCGATGGTGCCGAAATCGTTCAGCGTTTCCATCATCGCGAGCGTCAGCCCGACGACGATCGAGGGGCGCGCCATGGGCAACGAGACGCGGACGAACGCTTTCCACCCGCTGCAGCCGAGCGTACGCGCGGCCTCGACGACGCCATTCGCCTGCTCGAGAAAGGCGGAGCGCGCGAGCAGGTAGACGTATGGGTACAATGCCGCCGTCATGACAACGATGGCGCCGCCGAGCGAGCGTATTTCGGGGAACCAGTAGTCGCGCGCCGAGTGCCAGCCGAAAATCTCCCTCAGCGTCTGCTGTACGGGACCGGCATACTCCAGAATGTCGGTATAGACGTAGGCGACGACGTAGGCCGGCATTGCCAGCGGTAGCACGAGCGCCCATTCCAGTATGCGCCGCCCCGGAATGTCGCACATCGTGACGATCCAGGCGGTGCCGACGCCGATGGCGACGGTGCCGACGGCGACGCCGGCCATCAGTTCGAGTGTCGTGACGACGTATCCCGGAAGGACGGTGTCGATCAGGTGCGGCCAGATGTTCTCGGCGGGAAAAAGAGCCAGGCCGAAGACCGTCAGGATCGGTGTCGCGATAAGGATCGCGACAAGGACTGCGCCCGCCGTCCAGACGTCTATCCGTAGACGGCCGGAACGGCGGGCGGTCGGAGTCGACGAACCTGCGGACAGACTCGTCAAGGGGTTCGTTCCATCGGCTGCGGACCTAGTTGGTTGCGGGCCCTTCGTTATAGCCGACTTCGTTGATCATCCGCAGCGCCGCCCCGCGGTTTTCCGCGACGGTCTGCAGCGACAGCTTGTCGCGGGGATAGGTGCCCCAGGAAGCGACCAGGTCCGCCGGCTTGACCGAGGGATCGATCGGGTATTCGAAGTTCTTCCGGGCGTAGATGCCCTGCGCCTCCTTGCCGACCAGGAACTCCATCAGCTTGACGGCGGCGGCCTTGTTTGGCGCATGCTTGGTCAGCATGACGCCGCTGAGGTTCATGTGAGTGCCGGTGCCGCCGATCTTCGGGAAGACGATGCTGGCGCTTTCGCCCCATGCCTTCTGCTTCGGATTGGTCAGCATCAGGGCCATGTAGTAGTGGTTGCCGATGGCGACGTCGCACACGCCTTCCATGATGGCCTTCACCTGGGCGCGGTCGTTGCCCTGCGGCTTGCGCGCCAGGTTGGCCTTCACGCCCTGGATCCATTCCTTCGCCTTCGCCGGGCCGTGATGGCCGATCATCGCCGCGAGCAGGGCGATATTGTAGTCGTGATCGCCCTTGCGCGTGCAAATCCTGCCACGCCATTTCGGATCAGCCAGCTGTTCATAGGTGGTGATCTCGCCCGCCTTGACCCTGTCCTTCGACGCGTAGATCACGCGTCCGCGCAGCGTCAGGCCGAACCAGAGCCCGTCGGGGTGACGGTATTCGGCCGGAACGGCGCCGGTCAGGGCGGTGCTTTTCACCGGCTGGGCGAGACCCGCCTCGACGACTTCGTTGAGCCGCGCGATGTCGACGGTGAATACGAGGTCCGCCGGGCTATTCCTGCCCTCGGCCTGCAGCCGCTTGACGAGGCCCTTCGGCGCATAAACGACGTTGACCTTCGTTCCCGTTTCCTTGGTGAATGCGTCGAACAAGGGTTGGACGAGGAACGGCTGGCGGTAGGAATAGACGTTGACCTCGTCCGCGGCGTTCGCTGCCGGCGCGAGCGCGGCCACGGCGGTCAGAAGGGCGGCGGCGGTCGTGATTAGGCGTTTCAATTGGTTATCCCGTTTCGGTTGGTCAGGTCTTTTGCACAGGATCGGCAGATGCCGGGGCGAAGCCCCCTGTTCGAGACACTTTTTACGGCGAATGGCGGTCTCCGTCAACGTAAATGCAAGTCATTCTCAATATTAACATTCTATTGCTCCCATAAATTTCCCTAATAATTCAGATGCATACCGTTCCGCTATCTCTCACCGAGCGATTTCATATTATGAAAATGCAAATCAGTCGCATTTTCATCGGCACCTTACGCATTCCGACGCCGAGGAGTTCCGATGCAGATCCCTGACCGAAAGCCGCAACCGGTTCCGGCAAACACTGTCGTTCTCCCGTGCCGGCCCCGATTGCGATCCGTGCTCGACGCACGGGCCGCGCTCGAGCTGTCGGTGCTCGGCGCGACCTCCTGTCGCCTCGCGCCGCTTGAGGGAATTATCGCGCAGGTCCGCTGTCTCGGCGGCGACGGTTGGCGGCCGTCGCGGGAGATGATCCAGCACACGATCCAGGCGGCCGTACGAAGCAGTGCGCTGCACGAGACGGAAAGCTGGGTGCGCTCCATTCCCTTTTTCTACACGCTCACGCCCAAGGGCGTTTCGACGTTCCGTCAGCTTATGCTGTTGCCGTTGCCGGATGCGGAAGAGCCCGACGGCCGCGCGGCGTCAGAGATCAAGTACAGGTTGCTCGACCTTGCATTCGACAAGGACCGCGCAGCAATCGCCGCAGATCTTAGACGTTTCTACATCCACTGGCGGCGCGGCCTCGCAGAGGGCTTCGACGCTATTCCCGCGGATCGGCTCCTGTTGCGGGACGCCTATATCGAATCGCTGGCGACGTGCGACGGGCGCCTTGCGACTCTCGACCGACATTCGTCGCCGTCTCAATAGCCGACCCTCCGGCGATCCCTCCCGCAGTACGGCGAACGAAAAGGGCCGGCGCGAAAGCGCCGGCCCTTTGAGTCAGGCTGTAAGCGTGGCAGCGATCGGTCAGGCGGCAGCGTGAATGCCGGCTGCCTTGACGTCGTCGGTGACCGCATCCTCGAACTGCGAGAAGTTCGCTTCGAAGCGTTGCGCCAGTTCGCGAGCGGTCGTGTCGTATCCGCCCTTGTCCTGCCACGTTTCCTTCGGATTGAGCACTTCCTTGGGGACGTCCGGCACGTTGTCCGGAATCAGCAGGCCGAAATTGGGATCGGGCGCGACCGCGACACTTGCAAGCTTGCCTTCGACCGCCGCCCGGACCATCGCCCGGGTATGCGCGATCTTCATGCGTTCGCCGGTACCGTAGGCGCCGCCGCTCCAGCCGGTGTTGACGAGCCAGCACTTGGCGCCGTGCTTCTCGATCTTCTCCCCCAGAAGCTTGGCGTAGACCGTCGGATGCCGCGGCAGGAAGGGCGCGCCAAAGCAGGTGGAGAAGGTCGCCTGCGGGGTGTCCACGCCGCGTTCCGTGCCGGCCAACCGTGCGGTATAGCCGGACAGGAAGTGATACATCGCCTGATCCGCCGTCAGCTGGCTGATCGGCGGGAGCACGCCGAACGCATCGGCGGTCAGCATCACGATGTTTTCGGGGTGTCCGCCCATGCCGGTCTCGCTGGTGCCCGGAATATAGTGGAGCGGATAGGACGACCGCGTGTTTTCGGTCAGCGAATCGTCGTCGAAGTTCGGGAACTTCGTGTAGGGATCGAGCGTGACGTTCTCGAGGACCGTGCCGAAGCGAAGCGACGCTGCGTAGATTTCCGGCTCCGCTTCCTGCGACAGGTTGATCGCCTTGGCGTAGCAGCCGCCCTCGAAATTGAAGACGCCGTTTGCCGACCAGCCGTGCTCGTCGTCTCCGATCAGGGTGCGGGTCGGATCCGACGACAGCGTCGTCTTGCCGGTGCCCGACAGCCCGAAGAAGATGGCGGTGTCGCCGCCGTCGCCGATGTTCGCGGAACAGTGCATCGGCAGAACGTTCTGCGCCGGGAGCAGATAGTTGAGAACCGAGAAGATCGTCTTCTTGATCTCTCCGGTGTAGTGAGAGCCGCCTACGAGAATCAGCTTCTCGGCGAAATTCAGCATCACGAAAACCTCCGAGCCCGTGCCGTCGATCGCCGGGATCGACTGCAGGTTCGGCGCGTGCAGCACGGTGAAGTCCGGTTCGAAATTCTCGTGATCTTCGGGTTTCGGATTGATGAACATGTTCTGCGCGAACAGGCTGTGCCATGCCTGTTCGGTCACCACGCGGACCTTGATGCGATAGTCCGGATCGGCGCCCGCATAGCAGTCCTGAACGAAGACTTCCTTGTTCTGGAGATAGGCCAGCATGCGGTTGCGCATGGTGACGAAATGCTCGGGAGAAATCTTGTTGTTGACCGGGCCCCACCAGATGTTGCCGCTGTTTTCCGGTTCGTCGACGATGTACTTGTCCTTGGGCGACCGGCCGGTGTATTCGCCGGTCGTAACGACGAGGCCGCCGCCGGCGGCCAGTTCGCTCTCGCCGCGAAGCAGCGAGTGCCGATACAGCGCCGGAATCGGCAAGTTCCAGTGGGCGGCTTTCAGATTTTCCAGGCCGTGATTCTCAAGGCCGAAAGAACTGGGGCGTCCTGTATGCTCCACGTGATCCTCCTGAGCAAAAAAGGCGATTTCGCGACGGCTCATCCGGTCCGGCGCGGGGCATAATTTCGCCTTATTCTTCGTAAATTCGAGTCGGGCCAACATACCCACGGCGCTGCGGGAGTCAAACCGTTGATTCGTGCGCGAGCCTATTTTTCCGGCGGGTTTTAACCGCCGTTCGCCGTCCGCGCCTTCTTTACCATTTCGACCAGCACCCGCCGGGCGGATTCCGCGTCGCCGACCGGGGCGTCGAACGCGAGACGGGCCGTGTTTCCGCCGTTCCGAAGGTCCGTCCCTTCGGGGTCGAGTCCCGTCATCTCCCAGGCGCCGTCGGGCTGACCGGCAAGCGCGGTCGCATACAACCGCACCGCGTCGGCATGGTCCTCGTTCATGTGCGAAACGATGTCCGATTCGGCTGCGGCGAGCGAATCGTACCCTTCTGCGTCGAACAACAGGTCTGCCGCGTCTATCCAGTGGATCATGCCGAACCCGGCCACGATATGCGCCCGCTCGACGGTCATGCGGTAAAGCGCGAAATCGGCGAATTCGAAATACATCGCCGCGTCCGGATGCCGGGCGACGTAGCGTGCGGCCAGCGCTTCGTCGGCGCATTTCTCGAGCCGCCCGAGCACCGTCACCCGGGCGCCCGTCAGCGGGTTGTCGAGTTCGGCCGTGCCGTCGAACAGGAGCGAGACGCGGGCGTCCGCCGCCACGTTCTTCGTGTGTTCTGCAAGCTCCGAAATAAGCAGCAACGGCGTCGCCGAATAGTCGCACGCCGTCATGACGAGAGAGCCGTAAGGCCAGCCGTTTTCGGCGAGCGCCGTCGAGAGAACGGCGCGATCCCGGCTGCGGACGAGCCCGCGCGAAATGCGGGCCGGATCGTTAACTGTCGCATCGTCGGTCATGCCGCGCACTCTATCACGGAACGGCGACGACTGCGCGTCAACTCTTGCCGAACAGCCCCTTGATCGAGCGGACGATCTGGTTCCACAGAACCTTGAAGGCCATGCCGCCGACCTGGGCCGGCGCGGCCGGTTGCGGCGGCGGGGCGGGCGGAGGCGTTTCGGCGGCTGGCCCCGCGGCGCCCGAGGTTGCCTGATCCGGCGCGGCTGCATCGGACGGTCCTCCGGCCGGCGTCGTCGCCTCGATCTGCGCCGAGAGGTTCTTCGCGAACTGCCCGATGATCTGGCTCGCGAGATCCTGGATCATGCCGGCGCCCCGGCCGTACTGGGCAACCGATCCCGAAAGCTGCAGATCGGTGTGGATGAGCACGGTCGAGCCGGTATCCGACGGCTCAAGCCGGAAACCCACGTTGGCGTTGGCGCCGCCGCGGCCCTTGGCGTCCGCGCCCTGCGCCTTCACCGTCGCGTTGTGGCCGGCGTCGTCGATCTCCTCGAACGTCGCCGTTCCCTGGAAGGTCAGTGCGACCGGTCCCAGCCGCACCGATACCTTGCCCTTGAAGGTTCGGTCGTCGACCTTCTCGGTCAGTTCCGCACCCGGCATGGAGGGGGTGATCCGTTCGATATCCATCAGGGTCGCCCACGCCTGTTCGGGCGGGAGAGGGACGTCGAAACTGTTATCGAATTCCATGGTCTGCCTTTCGCGTTTCTATTCCGCGGCCTGCGACGTCTGCGCGGACCGGATCGCCTGCCATACGCGGGCCGGCGAAGCCGGCATGTCGAAGCTCCGGATTCCGACCGTCGACAGTGCGTCGCAAATCGCGTTCATCACCGCCGGCATGGCGCCGACGCAGCCGGCTTCGCCCGCTCCCTTGATGCCCATCGGGTTGGTCGGGGTCGGCACTTCGTTTTCCCCCATCTCGAAGGAGGGGCAGTCGTCGGCCCGCGGCATGGTGTAGTCCATGAACGAGCCCGAGACCATCTGCCCGGAATCGCGATCCCAGACCATGTTTTCGCACATGATCTGCCCGATGCCCTGCACCGCGCCGCCCTGGACCTGTCCTTCGAGCAGCAGCGGATTGATGATCGTGCCGACGTCGTCGACCATGCAGTAGCGGACGATCTCGGTGAAACCGGTGTCGGGATCTATCTCGACCTCGGCGACGTGGCAGCCGTTCGGGAAGGTCGGCGCCGGCGGCCGCCACGCGGCCCACTCGTCGAGGCCGACCTCGAAACCGGGCGGGGCGGTCATGAAGTTCTGCGCGCGCTTGGCGGCTTCCATCAGGTCCATCGACTTGTCGGTGCCGGCGACCGTGAAGGTGCCGTCATCGAACTCGAGATCCTCGACGGCGACCTCGAGATCGTGGGCGACGAGGATCTTGAGCTTGTCGACGATCTTTTTCGCCGCGAGCTGGATCGACGCGCCGCCGACGCCCGACGAGCGCGAGCCGAACGTGCCGGTGCCGAGCATGGCGACGTCGGAATCGCCCTGTGCGAGGCGCACCTGCTCGAATTCGAGGCCGAGGAAATCGGCCAGCATCTGCCGGAAGATCGTCTCGTGGCCCTGACCGTGATTGTGCGTGCCCATGATCAGCGTGACCGTGCCTGACGGGTCGAAACGGATCTGCGCCCATTCCGGCATGCCGCCTGCGGACTGCTCGATGCAGTTGGCGATACCGACGCCGCGCAGCTTGCCGCGCGCTTCCGTCTCCCTGCGGCGCTCGGCGAAGCCCGCATAGCCGATCATCTCGAGCGCGCCGTCCATGTTCTTTTCGAACTCGCCGGAATCGTATTCGAAGAGGAAACCCGTGTTGAACGGCTCCGCGATTGCCGGGATCATGTTGCGGCGCCGGATCTCCGCGGCGTCGATACCCATCTCCCGCGCCGCGGTGTCGATGGTGCGCTCGACGACGTAGATCGCTTCCGGTCGCCCGGCGCCGCGATAGGGCCCGGTCGAGTTGGTGTTCGTAAACACGCCGGTCACGTGGGTGTAGATCGCGGGCGTCTTGTAGGTGTTCGACAGCGAGCCGAGATTGTTTGTCGACGAGTGCGGACCGAGCAGCGTGAGATATGCGCCCAGATTAGCGACCGTCGTAACCCGAAGGCCGAGAAAGATACCCTTCTCGTCGAGTGCGAGCTCGGCCGTCACCACGTTGTCGCGCGCCTGGTCGTCGGACTGGAAGGCTTCGGTCCGGTCGCCGGTCCACTTGACGGGCCGGTCGAGTTCCTTCGCCGTCCACAGGCAGAGGATGTTCTCCGGATAGGGGCCGGAGCGCATGCCGAACGCGCCGCCCATGTCCTCCGAGACCACGCGCAACTTGTTCTGCGGCACTTTCAGGATCGGCTCCGCGATGGCGGCGCGCACGCCGTGCGGGCCCTGCGTGCCGGTGTAGAGCGTGTAGCGGTCGTCGTACTTGTCGTACTCGCCGATGCACGCGCGCGGCTCCATCGGCGCGACCGAGACGCGGGTGATGTTCATGTCCAGGGTTGTGACGTGATGCGCGGCGGCGAAGGCTTGCTCGACCTTATCCTTGTCGCCCAGCTCGAACACGAAGCAGACGTTGTCCGGGGCTTCTTCCCATACCGTGCCCGCGTCCGGCGACAGGGCGTCGGCGGTTGCGGTTACCGACGGCACCGGCTCGTAATCGACCATGATCGCTTCCGCGGCATCGCGCGCCTGCTGGGCGGTCTCAGCCACCACCCAGGCGACCGGATCGCCGACCATCTTGACCGCGCCCCTGCGCAGTCCCGGATTCGGCGGCGTGAACATGGGAGAGCCGTCCGGCTTGTTGCGCGGCACCGCGCACGGAATGTTGCCGAGACCGGCAGCGGCGTAATCCTCCCCCGTCCAGACGCCGAGAACGCCGGGCATGCCGGCCGCCATCCCGGTGTCGATCGAGGCGATCTTCGCGTTGGCGTGCGGCGACCGCAGCACGTAGCCGTAGGCCTGGTGCGGCCGGTTGAGGTCGTCGGAATACCGGCCGCCGCCGCGCAGCAGCCTCGGGTCCTCCCACCGCGGCACTCCCTGTCCGATCCCGAATTTGGTCATCCCGTGTCCCTTAAGCTGATGTATCACCTGCGGAATTGTGTAGCGCTTTCGCGTGGCAGGTTGCAAG
>JAYQUR010000004.1:0-27166 GCA_038148075.1 Alphaproteobacteria bacterium
GAATCCGTCGCCCGCCGACGCGGACGATTACGCCGCGGCGCTCGAAGCGGGCGGCGTGCCGCACGAGTTTCACCGCTACGACGGCGCGGGCCATGGCTTCCAGGACTTCGTCAACAAGGAGCGCTACCGCGAAGCGCAGACGAAGGACTCCTGGGAAAAGGTCCTCGCCTTCCTCCACAAGCAGCTCGGCTGATCGTTCGCGGGGCGGCCGGGGGCGAGAGACCGCCTATTTCGTCCCGAAATGCGCGTCGAGCGACTTCTTAAGCCGTCCGGCGTTCAAGCCTCGGCGTTCCGCGACGGGCGCCAGTTCGGCAAACGCCGTATCGCCGTCCGCCGTGTTCTTGAGCCGCTTGTATGCCTCCTCGCGCGGCGCGAGGCCCATCGCCTCTGCGACGAGCTGCGTGTAGTGCACGACTTCGATCCCGTGGACGGCTTCCTGCGGGCACAGGTTGCGATAGCAGGAGTGGTACAGCGCGGTGACCGCGTCGACGCCTTCGGCCTGCGCCTGCTCGAACAGCCTGTCGACCAGCGCCGCGTGCTTCTCCTGGCCGAGGCGGAGAATCTGAGAGTTGCCGCAATCGTGGCCCCATTCGGCGTCGCCGGAGGCATCGATCACCTCAAGGCCCGGGATCGCGCCGAGGATGGTGCGGGCGAAATGCGAATCCCGCTCGGCCTGTTCGTCGTCGCCGTGAGCATGGAAGAGAATCTTCCGCTCCACCCGGTTGGCGAAGCTCAGCCGGTCGAGATTGTCGACGATGAATTCTGTGACGTGGAGATACGGAATGCCGAGATCGATGTCGGTAGACGCCGCGGTGTAGTCCATGTGCGAATGGCAGGAGGGGCAGTAGGTGAGGACCGCCTTGGGCGTGTAGCCGGCGAACTTGTCGAAGGTCTGACGCGTGATGCCTTCGGAGATCTCAATGTCGCCGCCGGCATGGTGGATGACGCCGCAGCAGGTGGACGGACCGCCGAGCGGGACGTAGTCCGCGTCCTTCGCTGTCAGGATCGCGCCGATGGTCTCGGCGAGGGCGACCGTCCGCAACACGTTGCAGCCCAGATAGAGAACGTAGTCGTGCGCCTGCTTGTCCTTTTCCGTGCCGTTGCTCCAGGACCGCTCGTCCTCGGTGCGGATCGCGTCGGCGAGCGGCTCGATGGGGCCGAAGAAAGCGCCGTAGTCGGGTTTGCTCATCGTCCTCTCCGTAACTGCGCGGGAGCGTAGCATCTAATCGGCTAAAGATGTATCCGCCCCGATCTATCCGCCCCGATCTATCCGCCTAGGAGCGTCCAATCGCGCTATAGTCGGCGGCGACACCCATATCGGACCCGTGATGACTGATTCAGACACAGCCGCCGCCGCGCGCACCCTTACCGTGATCAATCCCTACGACCTGACGCCGGTCGACACTGTCGCCGAACACGACGCCGCCGGGATCGAGGAGAAGCTGGCTGCGGCATACGCGCTGTTCCGCGACCGCAAGGCGTGGCTTCCCGTTCACGAGCGTCTCGCCTTGCTCGAACGGGCGGCGGGGCTGATGAGCGAGCGGGTCGACCAGCTCGCGGAGATCGCCGTCCGCGAGGGCGGAAAGCCGATGCAGGACACGCGCGCCGAGGTCCTTCGCGCCGTCGATACGGTAAAGGCGACCGTTGCGGCGATGCGGACCGACGGCGGCACCGCGGTTCCGATGGGGCTGACCCCCGCGACCGACCGGCGCATGGCGTTCACGACGCACGAGCCGGTCGGCGTCGTCGTCGCCATCAGCGCCTTCAATCACCCGCTCAACCTGATCGCCCACCAGGTCGCGCCCGCCGTCGCGGCGGGATGTCCGGTGCTGGTGAAGCCGGCGGGCGACACGCCGCTGTCGTGCCTCGCCTTCGTCGACATCCTGCATGAGGCAGGCCTGCCGCGCGACTGGGCGCAGGCGGTGATCACGTCCGACAACGACCTCGCGCAGGGCCTCGCCACCGATCCCCGCGTGGGGTTCCTGACCTTCATCGGCAGCGCCAAGGTCGGCTGGTCGCTGCGCGCAGGCCTCGCCCCGGGCACGCGTTGCGCGCTGGAGCACGGCGGCGCAGCACCGGTGATCGTCGCCAGCGACGTCGACGTCTACGAGGTCCGCGAAGCGCTGCTCAAGGGATGCTTCTATCACGCGGGCCAGGTCTGCGTGTCGGTCCAGCGCATCTTCGCCCATACCAAGGTCGCGACGCGCTTCGCGACCCAGCTCGCGATGAAGGCCTCCGGTCTGCTGGTCGGCGACCCGATGGACGAGGCGACCGAAGTCGGCCCGCTAATCCGGCCCGGCGAACTCGACCGCGTCCACGAATGGGTGCGCGAGGCCGTGGACGGCGGCGGCCAGCTTCTGACCGGCGGAGAGAAGCTCACCGACACGCTCTATGCGCCGACCGTGATCTACAATGCGCCGCGCGATTGCCGGCTGATGACCGAGGAGATCTTCGGCCCCGTCGTCTGCGTCGAGCCCTGGCTCAAGGCCGACCAGGCGCTCGCCCGCGCCAATTCGCTGCCCTGGGCTTTTCAGGCGGCCGTGTTCACGCGCGACGTCGAGCGCGCGGTGGAACTCGCCGACGGGCTCGACGCGTCCGCCGTGATGATCAATGACCACACCGCCTTCCGCGCCGACTGGATGCCGTTCGCCGGACTCAAGCAGTCGGGTCTCGGGACCGGCGGCGTGCCTTATACGTTGAAGGATATGCAGGTCGAGAAGTTGATCGTCCTGCGCAAGGAACCGCTCAACGCGCCGCCCGACGCGGAGCCGGCCTGAGCCGCGCCTGGCCTCAGATCTCGGGCGCGTCCAGCTGGTACCTGCCGTCGGGATCCTCTATCTCGAGCACCCAGACGTCCGGATCGAACCCGGCTTCCCGGTCGATGACGGCCACGGCGTCGGCGTCGTCCACCGGGTCCGGCCCCGTCGCACGGCGCCAGGCGGCAGCGCCTTCCAGCGTCGAGGTGCGCGCGAAGACGATGCTGGTGCCGTTCAGCAGGTTGCGCCGGATCAGCACCTGACCCGAATCCGCATCGCCGCGCCGGGCGATGACGGCGGGAATAAAGTTCAGGTCGCACAGTCGGATCTGGGCGCTGATCCACAGGCCGGTCTTGAGGCGGGGTTCGGTCATCGTGATCCTGCAGCGGGCCGCGGTGCGTATAGTAGGACGATGACCGACCGAATCCGAACACCTTGCTGCCGGAGGACGACCCGATGAGTGATCCCGCCTATCCGCTTGTCTGGATCACCGGCGCGAGCAAGGGCATAGGCCGCGCGCTCGCGCTTCGCTTCGCGCGGGCGGGCAGTGCGGTTGCGGCAAGCGCGCGCTCAGCCGAAGCGCTCGCGGACCTTGCGCGGGAAGCGGATGACCTGCCGGGGCGGATCGTCCCGTTGCCCGTCGACGTGACCGATGCCGCTGCGGTTGCGACAGCGTTGGAGAAGCTGGTCGCCGCCGAAGGCCTGCCGGAACTCGTGGTGATGAACGCCGGGACCCATATTCCGGTCGACGGAAAGGCGCCGAAATCCGACGATTTCCGGGCGCTTCTCGACCTCAACGTCATGGGGACGGTGCATGTGCTGGAGGCCGTCGTACCCTCGATGGTGACGCGCGGGTCGGGCCGCCTCGCGGTCGTGGCGTCCATCGCCGGCTATCGCGGCCTGCGAACGGCGGCCGCCTACGGCGCGAGCAAGGCAGCCCTGATCAACATGTCGGAGGCGCTGCGGGTCGAGCTGGCCGATGCGGGGATCGTCCTCCAGTTGGTGAACCCGGGCTTCGTCGATACGCCGCTGACCGAAGAGAACGCGTTCCCGATGCCGTTTCTCATGCCGGTCGACAAGGCGGCCGAGCGGTTCTACCGCGGGCTGCACAGCGGCCGGTTCGAGATCACCTTTCCCAAGAGGTTCACGTGGATCCTGAAGGCGCTGCGGCTTTTGCCCTACTGCCTCTATCTGCCGCTTGCCGGCGCGGCAACGCGACAGAGGCGGCAGCGTTGATCCGCGCGTCGGCTAGCGCCGCGTGAAGGCGACCTGAAGCGTGTCGATGTTGCCGGCGCGGAAACCGCCTTCGCAATAGGCGAGATAGAACGTCCAGCATCGCCGGAAGCGTTCGTCGAAGCCCATGTCGTGAACCCGTTCGGCGGCGGCGTCGAACCGCGCGCGCCACCGCGCCAGCGTTTCCGCATAGTCGATCCCGTACTTGTCGTGCGCGTGCCAGTCGAGCCCTGCGGCGGCGGCCTCGCGCCGCATCGCCTTCGGGCTCGGCAGCAGGCCGCCGGGGAAGACGTGTTTCTGGATGAAGTCGGCGCTGCGCCTGTACCCTTCGAAACGCTCGTCGTCGATGACGATCGCCTGCAACGCGAAACGGCCGCCGCTCCGGATGCTGGCGGCGACACGGGCGAAGTAGTCCCGCCAGTAGCGTTCGCCCACCGCCTCGATCATCTCGATGGAGACGGCATGGTCGTACGTCCCGTCGAGATCGCGATAGTCGCGTAGCTGGACGTCGACCCGCTCGCCCAACCCTGCCGCCGCAACCCGGCGCCGCGCTTCCTCGAACTGGGCTTCGCTGATGGTGATCGCCGTGACGTGGACGTCGCGTTCCTGCACCGCCTGGATAGCGAACCCGCCCCAGCCGCAGCCGATCTCGAGGATCCGGTCGCCCGGCCGCGGGTCGATGAGGTCGAGCAGCCGCCGGTATTTCTCGCGCTGGGCGGTCTCGAGGTCGTTCGCCCCGCCCGAGAAGACCGCCGCGGAATAGGTCATCGTGGGGTCGAGCCAGAGCGCGTAGAAATCGTTGCCGAGGTCGTAATGCGCCGCGATGTTGCGGGCCGAGCCCTTTCGCGAATTCGGTCGGCGCAGGTGCCGTATGCGATTTGCAAGGTGAATCGGCGAAAGACGGCGGACGAGTCCCTTCCGTTTCGGCAGGTTGGCGGCCAGCGTCTCGATCAGCGCCGGAAGGTCGGGCGAATCCCAGTCGCCGTCCATATAGGCTTCCCCAAAGCCGATCCCGCCTGCCGCGAAGACACGGCGGACGGCGCGCCAGCGGTTCAGCCTGATTTCGCCCGTCCGGCCGGGACTTCGGCCGGTGACGCGGACCGATCGGCCGTTCGGCAGGAAGATCGTGAGGGCGCCGGCCCGAATACGCCCTTCGAGGGTCAGGAGCGGTTTCATTTCACGGCATCCCGGCTCGCGGCGGGCAGCGAGACCTCGGCATCAGGCGGCGGCGGCCGACGGTGGAACCGGACGCCGCGCAGCATCAGGCGGATCGCCTGCCAGTGGATCGCCGCGATCACCTTGAGGCCAAGGAGGGGGACAAAGAAGAACGCGCGGAGCAGTTCCGTGTCCGTCAGCTCGCGCCGGGCGCCGGTCAGTGTGGCGACGAGGAATTCGCCGTCCGGGTCGGATTCCCGGATCAGCACCGACAGGTTGTCGTCCGGGCGGGCGACGCGGAGCCGGTATCGGGCATCCATCCCGATCAGCGGCGAGACGTGCATGATCTTTTGCGCCCGATGATCGGTCGGCGCGTCTGCATCCTCGACCGGGAAGAGATAGCCGTGCTGGTCGCCGAATGTATTCTTCACCTCGTAGAGCACCGCGCGTAGCGCGCCGCCCGCGTCGTGGCAGTACCAGATCGACAGGGGATCGAAGCCGTAGCCGAGGACGCGCGGCATGCAGAGGAGACAGACGTGTGCGCCCGCTTCCGTCAGGCCGGCATCGGCGAGCACCCGGTCGATCCACGGGCGCAGCGGCGAGCCGTCGCGCGGGCCGTGGTCGCGATCGCGGAACGACAGCAGATTGAACCGGTTGTGCGACAGCCAGCGCAGGCCTGACGCGGTCTCGCCGATCCGGTCTATGTCCAGGTAAATGTTGAAGACGCGGTAGACGAACTCGTAGGCCTTCGGCCGCGTCCGCCGGTGCATGACCTCGCCCATGTAGAGAGCGGGTCTCATGCTGCGCCTTCGGAGGATGCTTGCCATGGCGCCGCGATGCCGAAATCCGCGGCGACCCGGAGCGCCGAGCGAAGCCCGTCTTCGTGGAAGCCGTATCCCGTCCACGCGCCGCAGAACCAGGTCTCGCGCCTGCCCTGAATTTCCGGCAGGCGCTTCTGCGCGGCGGCGGCGCCGGTATCGAACTGCGGGTGCGTGTAGTCGAACGCGGCGATCATGTCTCTCGGTTCCGTCGGCGGATCCAGCGTGACGAAGAGATTCTCCACCGCGGTGATGTTCTGCAACCTGTTCATCCAATATGTCACGAACGCCGTTCCGTCCCCCGTCAGATAGTTCCAGCTCGCCCACGCGCGCTTCCGGCGCGGCATGAACGCAGGGTCGCGATGAAGGACGGCCCGGTTCGGGGCGAAACCGAAACGCCCTAGGATATCGCGCTCCGCATCGTCGGGATCGACTAGAAGACCCAGCGTCGTATCCGCGTGCGTCGCCATGACGACGGCGTCGTAATGCCGGAGTTCCCCGTCGATCCTTATCGCAACACCCTCTCCCTCCCGCAGGACGGCGAGAACCGGCGTCGACAGGTATACGTTGCCGGGGAAATTCCGGATTATCGCATCGACGTAGTGGCGGCATCCGCCCGTAACGGTGCGCCACTGGGGCCGGCCGAATATCCGGAGCAGGCCGTGAGCGTCGAGAAACCGGAAAAGGGACGCGGCCGGGAAATCGCGGATCGCGTCCGTCGTCGCCGACCAGATCGCCGCTGTCATCGGCAGCAGATAGTCGTCGGCCAGCCGGTTGCCGAACCCGCGCCCGTCCAGCCAGTCGCCCAGCGAAATTTCGTCGGCGATCCCGATATCGGACCGCGCCGCTCGGTTGAACCGCAGGATGTCGGCAATCATCCGGTAGAAAGCCGGGTTGGCGAGGTTAGGGGTCTGCGCAAACAAACCGGACGGTCCGCGGCCGCCGGCGTATTCGCGCCGGCCGTCCGCGGCCGAGACGGCGAACGACATGTCGCTGTCCTCGGTCGCCACGCCGAGCGTCTCGAAGAGCGCCACGATGTTGGGAAAATTGAGCGGGTTGTGGACGATGAAGCCGGTATCCACCGGCTGACGCACGCCGTCGATATCCGCCGCGACCGTATTGACGTGCCCGCCCGGCCGGTCCGCGGCTTCGTATATGTCGACGGAAATCCCGTCTCCGTAATTTGCGAGCAGCCACGCCGTCGAGAGCCCCGAAATGCCGGAGCCGACGATCGCGACGGTACGCGTTCCGGTCAGGGCGCTTCGGACCTTATTCGGCCGCTTTCCGGCCAGTCAGATGGGCGACGTATACTTCGACCGACTGCTGCATCGTGCGGCTCATGTCTCGCGTCTCCCGGCTTTCGGCGGCGAAGGGCGTCGCGTTCAGCAAGCGGTACATGTCGGCGGCTCCCTTGTGGAAGTTCGGCGTGACGCCGGCTGCGGCATAGGTCGCGGCGATTTCCTCCATTTCCCCGATCCAGCGGCCGGCATCGGCGGGCAGCGCCGGCACGCGGCGTTCCATGCGGGCGAGGGTCTGCGCCTGGCTTTCCTTCCACTCGTTTTCGAGGATTTCTCGGATTCCGAGAGATTCCGCGGTCGTGTAGGCCGCGGTCAGGAGTGAATCGACGCCCTTGGTGACCGATGCATAGACCATCTTCACCGCCGAGGCGCGGCCGATCTCGTCGCCGACATTCCGGATTTCCATGCCGTTTCCGTCGAGTTCGAGCATCAGGCCGGCCCGCGGGCCGGAAACGTAAATGCGGGTGATGGCGTCGCTCTTGAGGGGCGTTCCGCCGATGATTCCGCCGTCTAGATAGTCGGCGCCGGCCTCCGCCATCATCTCGGCGATGCGGCGCGACGTCATCGGCGAAATCGCGTTCAGGTCGGCATAGACCGGTGCGCTGCCCGTCGCCTTCATCGCCGTCGCGACCTCGCGGGCGAAAGCCTCGGCGTTTTCCGGCGGCATGATCGAGAGGACGAGATCGGCCTCGCGCACAAGGGCCTCGAGGTCGGGGACGTCCTGGAAACCGGCCCGTTCGGCCCGCATCCTGGTTTCGTCGCTTCGGCCGGTCAGCACCGCGATAACTTCCTTGCCCTGGCCGGCGATCGA
Organism: Alphaproteobacteria bacterium; assembly: GCA_038148075.1. Classification (GTDB taxonomy): domain Bacteria; phylum Pseudomonadota; class Alphaproteobacteria; order MPNO01; family UBA830; genus JAYQUR01. The sequence goes on from JAYQUR010000004.1 coordinate 8,072, forward strand.
TTCGCCGACGCCTTCGCCCATATTGCCGGGGCTCATCACCGCGACCGTCTTCAACGCCATTCGGACCTCCGTCGTTCGTCAGGGGCGAGACTAGCCGCTTGCCGCCGACGGGAACAGGGGAAACGGATTGACCCTCCCGCGAAGGGAACGAGGGAGGATTGCAAAAGAAAACCGGCGCTGCCGGGGGAGGAGCAGCGCCGGTTGTAAGGTCCGAGCCCGGGGGCTGGGCTTACGCGTCGCGGATGGGCAGCGACACGTAGCGGTCGTTTCCGTCCCGCCGGACCAGCATGAGGAGAGCCTTGCGGTCGTCCTCGTCCGCCTTCTTCAGAGCCGCGGCGACATCGCCGGGAGAAGTCACGTCCTTGCCCGAGACGCGGCGAATGAGGTCGCCCGGCCGCATGCCCTTCTCGGCTGCGACCGAAGAGGCGTCGACATCGACGACGAGGACGCCGTCGACGTCGGTCCCGACCCGGAAGCGCGCGCGCAACGCATCGTCGAGGGCGGCGAGACGCATGCCGAGCTTCGCGGGCGGCGTCGCGTCTTCATCCGTCGCCGCGGCGACCTTGTCGGTTTCCGGCATCTTGCCGATCACGACCTCGACCGTTTTCTCGGTTCCGTCGCGCACGATCCGAAGCCTTGCGGTATCGCCAGCCGGGATCCCGGCGATGAGCCGTGGCAGTTCCCGAAGCTTTTCGATCCGCTCGTCGCCGACCGCGACGATGACGTCGCCCTGCTTGAGGCCGGCGCGCGCGGCGGGGCTGCCGGCCGTCACCGAGGAGACGAGCGCGCCTTCAGGCTTGGCGAGCGCGAGACCCGTGGCCAGATCCCAGGTCACGGCCTGGATATGGACGCCGAGCCAGCCGCGCGCGACCGTGCCCGTGTCTTTGAGCTGGGCAACGATCTGTTTCGCCATGTTTGACGGCACCGCGAACCCGATGCCCGCGCTGACGCCCGTCGGCGAGATGATCGCGGTGTTGACGCCGATGACCTCGCCGTGGACGTTGAAGGTCGGCCCGCCGGAGTTGCCCTTGTTGATCGGCGCATCGATCTGCAGGAAATCGTCGTATGGCCCGGCGCCGATGTCGCGGCCGCGGGCGGAGACGATCCCGGTGGTCGCGGTGTGGCCGAGACCGAACGGGCTGCCGACGGCGATCACCCAGTCGCCTACCTTGGCGGCCGCCGAGTCGCCGAAGTTGACGAACGGAAACGCCCGATCCGATTTTACTTTCAGCAGCGCGAGGTCCGTCTTCGGATCGCGGCCCACGAGGGTCGCCGCGAAGGTTTCGCCGTCCTTGAGCGTGACTTCGATCCTGTCCGCGCCGGCGACGACATGATTGTTGGTGACCACATGGCCCTCCGCGTCGATGAAGAAGCCCGAGCCCATGCCCTGAACCCGCGGCGCCCGACCCTGCCGTTCGGGCTGGCCGAAACGGAAGCCGAAATTCTTGCCGAATTCCTCGCCGAAGAACCGTTTGAACGGTTCGGGGACCTCCATCTGCGGCTCGTTCGAGGTCATCCGGTCGGTTTTCGAACTTCCGGTAACGCGGATCGACACGACGGCCGGCGCGACGCGCTCGACGACCGGCGCGAAGCTTCCCGGCAGTGCGCGGCTTTCCGACACGGCCGGCACAGACAGGGGACTGGCCGCGGATAGGTTCTTGCTGGAGACGACGCCGCCTGCGGCGCCGAGGACGGCAATCGCGCCGAAAGCGGCGATGGCGGTTGCCGTTCTGATGGTCTGTTCCTTGGTCATGGGATCTTCCCCTTCGTCGCGTTGAACTTTGCGTCGAAGATAGGGGAAGGTGCCTTACGGCCGCCTGTCCGCCGCATTAATTATCCGTAATGTTGGGGCGGCGGACGACTCCTTGGGGCGCGCTACCCAAACGGCACGCGCTTGCCTATCCTGACGGCACCGTATTCCGCCAGCCAGAGACGATGCGAGCGACGCCATGATCGATCCCAAGCTGTTCAAGTTCGACACGCTCGGCCTGCATGCGGGCCAGCAGCCGGACCCTGCGACCGGCGCGCGGGCGACGCCCATCTACCAGACGACATCCTTTGTCTTCCGCGATACCGACCACGCGGCGGCCCTGTTCAACCTGGAGCGCGCGGGCCACATCTATTCGCGCATCTCCAATCCGACCGTCGCCGTCCTCGAGGAGCGCATCGCCGCGCTCGAAGGCGGGCTCGGCGCGGTGGCGACGTCGTCGGGACAGGCGGCTCTGCATCTCGCCGTCGCCACGCTGATGGGCCAGGGCGGCCATATCGTCTCGTCGGCCTCGATCTACGGCGGCAGCCACAATCTGTTCCACCACACGCTGCCGCGCTTCGGCATCACCGCTACTTTCGTCGACCCGCGCGACCCCGACGCGTTCGCCGCCGCCATCCGGCCGGAGACGCGCCTCGTCTTCGGCGAAACGCTCGGCAATCCCGGACTGGAAGTCATGGACCTGCCGCGCATCGCCGAGATCGCGAATGAGGCCGGCGTGCCGCTGATGATCGACAACACGTTCGCGACGCCGTATCTGTGCCGGCCGTTCGAGCACGGCGCCGACATCGTCATGCATTCGGCGACGAAGTTCCTGGGCGGGCACGGCACGTCCATCGCAGGCATACTCGTCGATTCCGGCCGCTTCGACTGGGATGCCTCCGGCAGTTTCCCCACACTGACCGAGCCGTACGACGGCTATCACGGTCTCGATTTCGCCGAGGAGTTCGGCCCCGCCGCCTTCGTCATGCGCGCCCGAGCCGAGGGGCTGCGAGATTTCGGCGCGACGTTGAGCCCGACCAACGCCTTCAACATCCTGCAGGGCGTCGAGACGCTGCACGTGCGCATGCCGCGCCACGTCGAGAACGCGCGTAAGGTCGTCAATTTCCTCGGTGCTCACGCCGGCGTCGACTGGGTGACATGGCCCGAGCGCGACGACCATCCCGACAAGGAACTCGCCGCGAAGCTGCTGCCGCACGGGCCCGGCGCGATCTTCTCGTTCGGCATCAAGGGCGGCCGCGAGGCGGGACGTGTCTTCATCGAAAGGCTCGGTCTGTTCTCGCATCTCGCCAATGTCGGCGACGCGAAATCGCTGGTCATCCATCCTGCGTCGACGACGCACCAGCAGATGGATGCGGCCGCGCTCAAGGCCGCCGGCATCGGCGAGGAACTGGTGCGCCTGTCGATCGGGCTCGAGGATCCGGCCGATCTGATCTCGGATCTCGATCAGGCGCTAAAAGCCGCGATGCGCGCCACCCAGCCGCGGGCGGCCGAATAATGCAGTTCCAGCTCGACGGAAAACCGGTCTTCGCCGCGACCGGCGGCAAGGATTTCGATCCCGCGCTGCCCGCGGTGGTGTTCATCCATGGCGCCGGCATGGACCACACCGTCTGGGCGCTGCAGACGCGCTGGTTCGCCTGGCACGGCTACGGCGTGCTTGCCGTCGATCTGCCAGGCCACGGGCGTTCAGACGGCCCGGCGCTGGAAACGATCGAGGACATGGCTGCATGGACGCGCCGCCTGATAGAGGCATCGGGGGCGGATAAGGTTTCCCTGATCGGCCATTCGATGGGCGCCTTCGTCGCGCTCGCCGCCGCCGCCGACAATCCGGACGTCGCCGCGCTCGCGCTGATCGGGATCGGCGCGGAGATGCCGGTTCATCCCGATTTGCTGGCGCTCGCCAAGGCGGGCGATCCGGCGGCGTGGGATCTCGTCGTGTCGTGGGGTTTCGGCAAGCCGGCGCATTTCGGCCTCAACAAGGCGCCGGGTCTGTGGATGCAGGGCGGCGGCCGGTCGCTGCTGGCGCGCGGCAAACCGGGCCTGCTCGGCATCGACATGGGGGCCTGCGACGCCTGGAAAGGCGCGGCCGAGGCGGCGGCGAAGGTAAGTTGCCCGACACTCATCCTCGCCGGGGCGCGCGACCAGATGACGCCGCCGAAGGCCGCCGCGCCGCTGGCCGAAAAGCTTGCGGACGCACGCACCGTCGTCATCGACGGCGCCGGTCACCTGATGCAGGTCGAGAAGCCCGACGAGACCCTCGATGCGCTGATCGTGGCGCTGTAACCGGCAGGTTCGAGAGCATGTTCCAGATCGTCCCCTTTCCCGAAATCCGCTTCGGCGCCGGCGCGATCGGCGCGCTGGGCGAGGTCCTGGCCGCCCGTGGCATCCGCCGCCCGCTGGTCATCACCGACCGCGGCCTCGTCGAGCACGGCGTCTACGACCGTCTCGCCGCGGCGCTGCCGACGGACGTTCCCGCCGCGCTGTTCGGCGATATACCCGAAAATCCGACCATCCCCGGCGTCGACGCGGCGCTGGAGGCGTATCGCAGCAACGGTTGCGACGGCATCGTGGCGCTCGGCGGCGGCTCGGTCCTCGACAGCGGCAAGGCGCTCCGCATCGTCGCGCGCCAGGGCGGCGCGATGATCGACTATCTGCAGGACCACGCGAAGATCGGGCCCGACGTCGCGCCCTACGTTACCGTGCCGACGACCGCCGGCACCGGCGCCGAGATCACCTTCGGCGGCGGCATCCATCCGGTGGAGAACGCGCCCGCGCTGGCGCTGCGCAGCCCGCACATCAAGCCCGACGTCGCGATCTGCGATCCGGACATGACGCTCACCCTGCCGCCGCGCCTCACGGCGGGCACCGGCATGGACGCGCTGACGCATGCGGTCGAGGGCTACCTATCGACCAACCGAAATCCGCCCGTCGAAGCGATCGCGCTCGACGCGATCCGGCGCGTAACCGGCTGGGTCGAGCGCGCCTGGAGGGACGGCTCGGACGCGGAAGCGCGGTCCGAGATGATGATGGCGGCGCTCGAGGGCGGCATGGCGATCTATATGGGGCTTGGGCCGATCCATGCGCTGTCCATGGCTTTCAGCGACAGCCCGCTCCATCACGGCACGCTGGTCACCGTCGCCATGCCGGCGGTGATGCGGTTCTACAACGGGATGCACGACGACCGGCTGCAGCGGGTCGCGGACGCGATGGGGTTGTCTGCGGACGCCGACGCAGGCAACCGCATCGCCGACCGGACGGCCGAGCTGAACGCCGCCATGGGATTGCCCGCGACGGTGCGCGACATGGGCTACGACAAGACCGACGTCGAGCGCATGATCGACGCGGCCGCGGCCGACAAGTTCAACCTGCCCGCGCCGAAAATCCCGACGCGGGCGGATTACGAGAAGATCGTTCCCGCCGTGCTGGGCGTTTGATCGAATATCCGCCGCAGACTATTTCGATCCAAAAATCGGCGTGATCCTCAAGGCCGCCTGTGGAATCATTCCGGGACGACAGGGGGAGAGTGCGACATGTTCATGCGCGACTGCTGGTACGTGGCGGCCTGGGACTACGAGCTCGAGGACGGGTTGCTCGCCCGGACGATCCTCGGCGAGCCGGTCGTCCTGTTTCGCGGCGAGGACGGCGCGCCCGTCGCGCTCGAGGACCGCTGCTGCCACCGTCATTTGCCGCTGTCGCTGGGCGACAAGGTCGAGGGCGCCCTGCGCTGCGGCTATCACGGTCTAGAATTCGGCTACGACGGCCAGTGCGTGCGCGTGCCCGGCCAGTCGAAGGTCCCGCCGGGCGCGAAGATCCAGTCGTGGCCCGTCGTCGAGCGCTATCGCTGGATCTGGATCTGGATGGGCGATCCCGACAAGGCCGACCCGGCCCTGATCCCCGACTATCACTGGAACGACGATCCGGACTGGTGCGCCTACGGCGACGTCTATCATGTCGAAGGCGACTACCGGCTCCTCGTCGACAATTTGATGGACCTGTCGCACATCCAGTTCCTGCATGCGACGACTCTCGGCGCGGCGACCGACGTCGATGCCGAGATTTCGACCCGGCGCGACGGCGACGAAGTCACGATCTCGCGCTGGGTCATGGATACGCCGCCCGCGCCGATGTACGCGCATGCGCTGCAGACCAACGACAACGTCGACCGCTGGCAGATTATCCACTACCGGCCACCGTCCTACGTCGTGATCGATGCCGGCAGCGCCCTGGCCGGCACCGGCGCCCGCGACGGCGACCGCAGCCGCGGCGTCGAGACCTATTCGAACCACACGCTGACGCCCGAGACCGAGAAGTCGACGCATTATTTTTGGCATCACGCGCGCAATTTCCGGATGGACGACGACGCGTTCACCGGCCAGCTGCGCGAGATGTTCTCGTCGGCGCTGATGGAGGACGTCGTCGCCATCGCGGCGCAGCAGCGCTCCATCGACCGCAATCCGGGCGCGCCGGAAATCGACATCAACGCAGACCACGCGGTGATGCATGCGCGCCGCCTGCTCGACGAGCGGGTCGCCGCGGAGGCGGGCGGTTAGACCTGCCCGAACCAGGCGAGCAGCGCCGTCAGCGTCACCACCGAGAATACGGTCGACACGACGATGCCGGCGGATGCGCGCTGGACGTAGATTCCGTTCTGCTGCGCGGTGACGAACACCAGCGCGCCCGTCGGCAGGGCGGCCAGCAGCACCGCGCTGACCGCCCAGAACCGGTCCATTTCGAAGACGTGGAAGGCGAGCCACCAGGTCAGCGCCGGCTGGGCGACAAGCTTGAAGAAGGTGATCCACGCGACTTCGCCGAGGCCCGCCGTGATGCGCTGGCCGACGAGGAACAGACCGAGCGCGAACAGAGCGCCCGGCGCGGCGGCGGCGCCGAGGATGCGGCACAGGTTTTCGACCGGCAGCGGCACGGAGACGCCCGCCGCCGATATCGCGAGCCCGATCACCGGCGCGACCACCAGCGGGTTCTTCGCGAGCGACCCGGCGACGAAGGCGACGACCGCGCCGCCCGATTTTGCGTCGCCGTCGGTCTTGGTCGCGGCGACCCAGGCGGTCATCGTGCCGTAGAAGAACATGTTTAGGACGGTCGCCGTCACCGCCGGCAGCACGCGCTCCTCCCCGAACGCCGCGATGAACAGCGGAATGCCAATATAGCCGGTGTTCGAGAACAGCGCCGCCATCGCATGGAGCCCGTTGGCCGGCCCGCGATTGCCAAACAGGAACCGGCTGCCGAGGACGACGACCACGCCGGTGCCGACGATGCCGACCGAGACGGCGAGGATGAAGGGGCCGTTCAGGATGCGGTCGACCGGCGTCTGCGCCATGCCGATGAAGATCAACGGCGGCAGGGCGAACCAGTAGACGAAGGTGTTCAGCGCTTCCGAACTTGCTGCGCCGAGGAGCTTCGCGCGCCCTGCGAGATAGCCGCAGAGAATGATCCCGAAAACCGGGAGGGCGACGTTGAGCACGGCTTGCACGGGGCGGGCCTTCCGAACATGATGCCTGCAAGAAGAGGGTGAGGACTACAATATGGCGGCGGACGGCGTCAAAGAATTCGACGGGTTCGACTATGTCGTCGTCGGCGCGGGAACCGCCGGTTGCGTGCTGGCGAACCGCCTGAGCGCCGACCCGGACGTCCGCGTCCTGCTGCTCGAGGCGGGCGGCAAGGACGACTACATCTGGATCAGGATTCCCGTCGGCTACCTCTACACGATGAACAACCCGCGCACCGACTGGTGCTTCGAGACCGAGAAGGAACCCGGTCTCAACGGCCGGTCGCTCGCCTATCCGCGCGGCAAGACGCTGGGCGGCTGCTCCGCGATCAACGGCATGATCTACATGCGCGGCCAGGCGCGCGACTACGACCAGTGGCGCCAGATGGGCAACCGCGGCTGGGGCTGGGACGACGTGCTGCCGACTTTCCGCAAGTCCGAGGATTTCGTCGGCGGCGAGAGCGAGTTGCACGGCGCCGGCGGCGAATGGCGGGTCGAGGACCAGCGGCTGTCGTGGGAAATCCTCGACGCGTTCCGCCGGGCCTGCGCCGAAGTCGGGATTCCGCTGACCGACGATTTCAACAAGGGCACGAACGAGGGCGCCGGCTATTTCCAGGTCAACCAGAAGCGCGGAGTCCGCTGGAGCGCGGCGCACGCCTTTCTGCATCCGGTGTCGAGCCGCCCCAACCTGACGGTGCTCACCAAGGCGCAGGCGAAGAAGCTCACCGTGACGGACGACCGCGTCACCGGCGTCGATTTCTGGCTCGACGGCGCGGATGCCCATGCGTCGGCCGCGCGCGAGGTGGTGCTGGCGTCCGGCGCGGTCGGATCGCCGCAGATATTGCAGCTCTCGGGCATCGGTCCCGGCGGCCTGCTGCGGGAGCACGGCATCGACGTCGTCCACGAGCTGTCGGGCGTCGGCGAGAACCTGCAGGACCATCTGCAGATCCGCGCCGTCTACAAGGTGAAGAACGCGAAGACGCTGAACGAGCGCGCCAACAGCCTGATCGGGAAGATGGGCATGGGGCTCGAATACGTTTTGTTCAAGCGCGGACCGATGACCATGGCGCCGAGCCAGCTCGGCGTGTTCACCAAGTCGGACGACCATCTGGAGACGCCGAACCTGCAGTATCACATCCAGCCGCTGTCGTTGGACAAGTTCGGCGAGCCGCTGCATCCGTTCCCCGCGATCACGGCGTCGGTGTGCAACCTGCGCCCCGACAGCCGCGGGCACATCCGCATCGCGAGCCCCGATCCACGCGCGAAACCGTCGATCCGGCCGAACTACCTGACCGCGGAGACAGACCGCCAGATCGCGGCCAACGCGCTGAAGCTCACGCGCCGCATCGTCGGCGCGCCGGCGATGGCGAAATACGAGCCGGAGGAACATCTCCCAGGCGCGCAGGTCGCGACCGACGAGGACCTCGCCCGCGCCGCCGGCGACATCGCGACGACGATCTTCCACCCCGTCGGCACCTGCAAGATGGGCTCGGACGACATGGCGGTCGTCGACGACCGGCTGCGGCTGCGCGGGCTCAAGGGCCTCAGGATCGCGGACGCGTCCATCATGCCGACGATCACGTCGGGCAACACCAACTCGCCGACCCTGATGATTGCCGAGAAGGCGGCCGCGATGATGATCGAGGACGCGCGGGGCTGAGGGCGCCTATTCCGCCTGGATGAAGAAGATCGCCCAAGGCCAGCGGCCTTCCTCCTCGGCCGTGGCGGCGCGGTCGCCGGGCGGGTCGAACACCAGCCATAGCGGGCCGCGCTGGCCGATGCCGAGCGGCTTTCCGTTCGTCCGCGTCGCCAGGATCCAGTCGAACGCGTCGATGTCGGCGCGCGAGATCTTGGTGCCGAACCCGTCGAGGGCCAGTGTCGTGATCTGGCGGCCCGTCCAGCCGACGGCGGCCAGCACGTCCTTCAGCCGGGGCCCCGAGAAAGTGATCGGCGCCGCGCCCCAGCCGTCGAACCGGATGGTCGCCGTGTGCGTACCGAGCGTTTCCAGCATCGCGCGATCGAAGGCGGCTGCCTTGTCGAACTTGCGCTCGTGGTACTTCAGGAATCCGTCGCTTTTGGGATCGAACGCGCCGCGGTTGGCGTTGGCGATGTCGCCCGCGATCGTCATGACGACCGCGCCCTCCGGCGACTTCAGATCGGCTGCGGCCGCGGGTAGCGCGGCGGCGAGCAGCGTCAGGCTGGCAAGCAGTGCGGCAAAGCGTTTCATGTCGTCTCCTTTCCGACGCCGGCGGTCACCGCCGCGGCGCGGGTCTTTTCCCGGAACCGAATTTCGCCTAACACAATGGCACCGGCGTGCGCCTGCGGAAAGCGGCGCAAAGAATCGGAACGGATTTGTCACGATGCCGTCGCAGGATGACGGCAATCAGGGAGGGAACAATGGCAAGACTCGACGGAAAGGTCGCGATCGTCACGGGCGCGGCGCAGGGCATCGGCACCGCCTACGCGCGGTCGCTGGCGGAAGAGGGCGCGAAGGTCGCGCTGGTGGATATTCTCGACGGCGCGGACGCCTCCGCGAAGATCAATGCCGAGGTCGCGGGCGCCGAGACGAAGGCCTACACGGTCGACATCTCCGACGAGGCGGCGTGCAAGAAGCTCGCGGACGACGTCGTCGCTGATCTCGGCGGCCTCCATATCCTGATCAACAATGCCGCCGTGTTCGGCACGCTCAAACCGGGGCCGTTCGAGGAGATCGACGTCGAACTGTGGGACCGAGTCTATGCCGTCAACGTGCGCGGCCTGATGCTGATGTGCCGCGCGGCGCTGCCGGTCTTCCGCGCGCAGCAATACGGCAAGATCGTCAACGTGGCGTCCGACACCATCCTCAAGGGTGTGCCCTACATGCTGCATTACGTCAGCTCGAAGGGCGCGGTCTTCGCTATGACCCGCTCCATGGCCAACGAGGTCGGCAAGGACAATATCTGCGTGAACACGCTCGCGCCCGGCCTGACGATGAGCGAGAACGTCCTCGCGTGGGGGCCGGAGGGCGACGCCGACAAGCAGCGCGTGATCGATGCTCGCGCCCTTCCGCGCGAGCAGGTGCCGGCGGATCTCACCGGCGCGGCGGTATTCCTGTCTTCGCCCGAAAGCGACTTCATGACCGGTCAGTACGTCGCCGTGAACGGCGGCGATTGTTTTAGCTAAAACCAGATAATTTCAAACGCTCAGGAGGCGACAATGAAACTCTACAAGGCAAAGGGAACCTGCTCGTTCGGCCCGCTCGTGGCGATCAAGGAGATCGGCCTCGACGCCGAACTGATCCCCGTCGACATCATGGCGAAGAAGCTCGAGGACGGCAGCGACTTCAAGGCGATCAACCCGAAGGGCTACGTGCCGTTCCTCGTCACCGACGAGGGCAAAGGCATCAGCGAATGCGCGGTGATCCTGCAGTATCTCGCCGACCAGAACCCCGGCGCCAATCTCGCGCCCGCCGCCGGCACGGCCGAGCGCTACGAGATGCAGGACTGGCTGAGCTTCATCGGCTCCGAGCTGCACAAGAACCTGCCGCCGCTCTACTTGCCCTACATCCCCGACGACTACCGCCCCGTCGCGCGCACCCGCGTCGGCGTCCGGCTCGACTACATGAACGACGCGATCGCCGGTAAGACGTGGCTGCTGGGCGACCAGTTCACCGTCGCCGACTGCTACGCCTGCGCCGTCCTCAACTGGACGCCGCGCGCCGAATACGACCTCTCGGCGCACCCGAACGTGAAGGCCTATTACGAACGCCTGCTGGAGCGCGACAGCGTCAAGGCGGCGATGGCGGCGGACGTTTAGGTCCGGAAACCGGTTGGGAATTTTTGGTGCGGGCGGGGAGACTCGAACTCCCACTTCCAGAGGAAACTTGATTTTGAGTCAAGCGCGTCTACCAATTCCGCCACGCCCGCGCACCGCTTCGCTTTAGCGCGCCGCGCCCGCCCCGGTCAAGGCGGGCCGGCCGCGCCAAGCACCTTCAGAGAATATCCGTCCCCGGCTCCAGGCCCAGCAGCGTGCGACCGTAGATCTCGGCGTTGGTCTGCCATTGCAGCGTCGCGTGCTCGTTGATGGCATGCAGGTCGCGCCAGGCGCGCTGTATCGGGTTCTTGTCGGAGAGGCCCGAGCCGCCGCAGGCGAGGAACAGGGATTCGACTGCCTCAAGGCACGATTTGACCGCGAACGCGCAATCCATGCGGACGCGGGTGCGGATTTCCGTCGTCATGCGCCCGCCGCGCTCCGCCGCTTCGTGAATGTCGTCGGCGGCGCGGTGGAGGAGGAGGTCGGCGGTGTCGATGCGCGCCCTTGCCTCGGCGACCGTCTGGTGCGTCAGCGGCGAGTCGAACTGCGGCGCTCCGCGGAGATGCGGGTTCGTGCGGCCCGGCACGTAGGCGAGGAAGTCGGCGAGGGCGCCGCGCGCGGCGCCGATTGCGCTCGGGCACAGCGCGAGCGACAACGGCCCGGCCAGCGGCGCGCGGCACAGGCTGCCTTGATGGATCGCGCCGCCCGGCGTCTTGCCGAGCCGCGCGTCGCGGAACGAGATGTAGCGGTGCGCCGGCACGCGGACTTCCTTCGCGACGAGGCTGCAACTCCCGGTGCCGCGCAGGCCGGCGACGCGCCAGTCGTCCTTTATCTCTATCTCGGCGGTCGGCACGGAGAAGCATGCGTGATCGACCGGCTCGTCCGAGCCGTCCTCGATGACGTTCGCGCCGAGGATCAGCCACTCGCAGTGCTCGCTGCCCGAGCCGAACGGCCAGAACCCGTCCAGCACGTAATGGTCGCCGTCGCGGCGCGCGATGCCGCGCGGGTTCAGGACGGCGGCGATCAGCGTCTCCGGGTCGTCGGCGTAGATCTCGTCCTGTGCCTGTTGCGACATCATGCCGGCGAGCCAGGAATGGATCTGCAGGACGCCGACGCACCAGGCGGTCGAGGCGCATCCTTCGGCGAGCGCGGCGACGGTGTCGATATGGGTGTGGAAGTCCATCTCCCAGCCGCCGCAGCGGGCCGGCTGGATCACCTTGAACAGGCCCGCCGCGCGGATCTCGGCGACGTTCTCGTCGGGCATACGCCGCAGCGTTTCGGCCTCGGCGGCGCGCTCGCGCAGGTGCGGCGCCAGCCTGCGAGCGGCGGCGATCAGCGTCGCCGGATCGGGCGCCTTGGCCGGTGCGGGAGCGGGCTGCGTATTCATCGGAATATTCTAGGCGACGGTGGCCGAAGGCGGAAGCGCCGCCATCCGTCCTTGCCCGCGTCGAGGGCCGCTGCTAAACCCCGGCAGCCGCCCAACGATCTCGGAAACCGTCATGATTCGAGGCCTCTACGACTGGACGATGGACCTTGCCGCCCGCCGCAATGCGGTCTGGGTGCTGGCGGCCGTCGCCTTCATCGAAAGCTCGGTGTTCCCGATCCCGCCCGACGTGCTGCTGATCCCGATGGTCCTCGCCGCGCGCAACAGCGCCTGGCGTTACGCCGCGATCTGCACGATCGCGTCGGTGCTGGGCGGCATGTTCGGCTACGCCATCGGCGCGGGGCTGTACGAGGGCGTCGGCCGGCCGGTCCTCGAATTTTACGGCTATGCCGAGAAGTTCGGCGACTTCACGGCGCGCTACAACGAATACGGCGGCTGGATCGTCTTCATCGCGGGCGTGACGCCGTTCCCCTACAAGGTGATCACCATCGCGAGCGGCGTGACCGAGCTCGATCTTGGCACCTTCACGGTTGCGTCCGTCCTCGCGCGCGGCCTGCGCTTCTTCCTCGTCGCCGCGCTGCTGTACTGGATCGGCCCGCCCATCCGGGAGTTCATCGAGAAGCGACTCGGGCTGATGTTCACGCTGTTCTGCGTCCTCTTGATCGGCGGCTTCGTCCTTATCAAATACATCCTATGACCGTATTCGGACGGGAAATCCGCGACGCGGACGCGCCGCTGTGGGCGATGGCGGCGTCGGTCGTCGCGCTCGCCGCCGCGCTCGGCTCGCAATATCTCGGCGGGCTCGCGCCGTGCGATCTCTGCCTGTGGCAGCGCGTGCCGCACGGCGCGGTCATCGTGATCGGCATCGGCGCGCTGCTGTGGTTCCAGGGCCCGCGCGAGCGCAATCTCCTGACGTGGCTCGCCGCGGTGACGTTTGCCGTCGGTGCGGGCATCGCGCTCTATCACGTCGGCGTCGAGCAGAAATGGCTCTCGGGACCGACCACCTGTTCGGGGCCCGCGTCGCTCAACGCGGCGCAGACGATCGAGGAGCTGCGCGCCCAGCTCCTCGGCACGCCGGTCGTCCGCTGTGACGAAATTCCATGGGAGCTGTTCGGCATCTCCATCGCCGGCTGGAATGTGCTGTTCTCGCTCGCGCTCATGCTATTCTGCGGCGCGGCCGCGGCCCGTCCGGTGGCGCCGCAGACGACCGAGGACGCCGAATGAGCGAGACCGACGCGCCCCGCAAGAAGCATACGCGCGATCACATCCTGCCCGGCGACACGCCGGCCGAAAAGCTGATCGAGCGCATCGTCCGCGTCGACCACGCCGGCGAATACGGTGCGGTGCGCATCTATCGGGGCCAGCTCGCGGTCCTCGGAAAGTCGCCGTCGGGCGAGGTGATTCGCGAGATGGCCGACAAGGAACGCGAGCATCTGGAAAGGTTCGATGCGCTGATCGGCGAGCGCCGGGTGCGCCCGACAGCGCTGATGCCGCTGTGGCACGTCGCCGGTTTCGCGCTCGGCGCGGCGACCGCGATGATGGGCGAGCGGGCGGCGATGGCCTGCACGGCCGCGGTCGAAGAGGTGATCGACGAGCATTACGCCGGTCAGGCGGCGGCGCTCGGCGACGACGAGGGCGAGCTGCGCGAGACCATCGAACGGTTCCGAGCCGACGAACTCGAACACCGCGATACGGCGATCGAGCACGAAGCGGAACTCGCGCCCGGCTACGAGGCCCTGTCCGCGGCGATCAAGTCCGGCTCGCGGCTCGCGATCTGGCTGAGCGAACGGTTTTAGGGGACCGTCGAACGGGCGGGTCTTGAATTCATTCCCGAGAGATCCATTCCGTAGGGGCCGGTCTAAGACCGGCCCGTTATCGCTGCGATCGGCTGGAGCGGGCGGGTCTTGGACCCGCCCCTACGCATCGTTTTTCGACTTTTACGCCACCGCCACCGGGTAGCTGACGAAGCCGCGGAAGCGCGCGCGCGGATGGTGGCGGGCCTCGCCCGCCCGTTCGACCTTCGCGAAACGTTTCACGAAACCGCCGAGGGCCACCTGGGTTTCCATCCGGCCGAGCGACATGCCGGCGCAGGCGTGGATGCCGGCGGCGAAGGCCAGGTGGCGGTTGGGCTTGCGCGTGATGTCGAATCGGTCGGGGTCGGGAAATTCCTCGGGGTCTCGATTTGCGGCGCCGACGCACAGCCAGACGTAGTCGCCCGTCTTCATCGCCACGCCGCCGACGTCGGCGTCGGCGGTCAGCTTGCGGTTGTTGAGCTGGACGGAGCTCTCGAACCGCAGGATTTCCTCCACCGCGGGTGTAATCAGACCCGGTTCGGCGCGCAGCCGCTCCAGTTCGCCGGGATGGCGGAGCAGGGCGTCGATGCCGTTGGTGATCGTGTTGGCGGTCGTCTCGTGACCGGCGTTCAGGAGGAAGATGCAGTTGTGCAGCAGCTCCAGTTCGCTCAGCTTGTCGCCGTCCTCGTCCGGGCCGATCAGCTTCGACAGGACCTCGCCCGCATCGTCCGACACCGGGTTGCGTTCGCGCTCGGCGATCGGCCAGCGCAGATAGTCCTTGAAGTCCTCGACCGCCTTTGCCGCGACGTCGCGCTGCGCGGGCGTCAGGTCCGCTTCGAGCCCGCCCAGGATCGCGACCGCCCAGGGCGAAAGTTTGGCCCGATCCGCGTGCGGCACGCCGAGCATGTCGCCGATCAGTTCGATCGGCAGCTTCATGGCGAAATCGTGCAGGAAGTCGAACGCGCCCATCTCGGCGACCTCGTCGAGCGAGGCGTCGACGACGTCCTCGACGCGGCCCTGGAGGGCGCGCAGCGCGCGCGGCGTGAAGGCCGGCGCGAGGCGCTTGCGGACGCGCGTATGGCGCGGCGGGTCGTTGAAGACAAGGCTTGTCGTGTGGTGCTCGTAAAGCGCCGTGTCGCCCATCGTCTGCTTGAAATCGACCGTCTTGTCCGACGAGAACAGCACCGGGTCGTGATAGATCGCGTCGAGGTCGGCATAGCGTGTCAGGAACCAGACGCCGTCTCCCAGCGCGTGAACCGGATCGTGGCGTCGCAGCGCATGGAAGACCGGATAGGGGTTTTCATAGAAGCCGGGGTCGAGCGCGGCGATATCGAACGCGGCGGCCGCTTCCGGGCCGGCTTCGACGATATCTTGGTAAGGATCTTTGAGCTCGCCTGCCATCACAGGCGAAGCGTAGCGAACGGCCTAACCGCGGTCCAGTTCGCTGTCCCAGTACAGGAAATCGCGCCAGCTTTCGTGCAGGTAGTTCGGCGGGAACAGCCTGCCGTTCGCCTGGAGCCGGTGGTTGCTGGGCTCGACCGGCGGCGGCTCTAGCTCCATGCCGCATTCGGCCAGCAGGCGGCTGCCCTTGATCAGGTTGCAGTCGGCGCAGGCGGTGACGACGTTTTCCCAGCTCGTCTCGCCCCCGCGCGATTTCGGGATCACGTGATCGAACGTCAGTTCGGACGTGCCGGGCGTGTCGCCGCAATACTGGCAGGCGAAGCGATCCCGGAGGAAGACGTTGAACCGGGTGAACGCAGGTCGCCGCGACAGCGGCACGTACTGCTTGAGCGCGATGACGCTCGGCAGGCGCATCGAGAAGGTCGGTGAACGCACTTCGTCCTCGTATTCCGAGACGATGTTCACGCGGTCGAGGAACACCGCCTTGACGGCGTCCTGCCAGGACCAGATGGAGAGCGGAAAGTAGCTGAGCGGCCGAAAATCGGCGTTGAGGACCAGTGCGGGAGAGTCTCCCGTTACCGACATGTCCCGCTACCCGAGACCGGCTGTCTACGCGTCCTCATGAAACGAAGATTAGCCAGTCCCGGCATCGGGGGCAACAGGGAGAGCGTGAAGATTTTGTGAAATCTGATCCGCAACACGCCCTATCTGGTAGGCGCGTGACGAATATGGGCCTCAGGCGGCGGCGAACAGCCGATGCACGAATTCGAGCCCGATGCGGATTCCGGTCTCGTCGATGCCGTGGCCGAGACCCGGCCGCACGTGGGTCGAGACCTCGACGCCGCAGTCCGCGAGCGCGCCGGCGGCGGTGTGCATCTCGCTGACCGCCAGCAGCTCGTCCGAGTCGCCGTGGACCATGACGACCGGCGGCTTGCACCGGATTTCGGAGGCCAGCAGGTCCGGCGCTTCCATGCGGCCGGAATATCCCATGATGCCCGCGACCGGCTTCTCGCGCCGCGGCGCCACGAACAGCGACATCATCGTGCCCTGCGAGAACCCGACGAGGACGAGCTTGTCCTCGGCGAGACCGTGCTTGTCGAGCTGCTGGTCGATGAAATTGTCGAAGATCGCGCCGACAGACCGGATCGCGGCGAGCCGCTCCGCCGGATCCTGCAGCCAGACGTCGTACCACTGGTAGCCGAACGGCGAGCCGGCGCAGCGGTAGGGCGCGTTCGGCGAGATGAACGCGGCGTCGGGCGCGGCCTGGGCGAAATACTGCGACAGAGAGAACAGGTCGTTGCCGTCGGCGCCGTAGCCGTGCACGAAGATGACGAGCTGTTTCGCGTCGCCGCCCGAGGCGGGGCCGGCTTCGGGGCCGGAAAGGTCGGGGAGGTCGGTCATGCGGGAAATCCGGTTGCGTGTTTGCGTCCCTGTATAGACGACGGACGAGCGAAAGAAACCATCAGGGCTTGCTCTTCTTGCGGACGGTATTGAGATAGTGATGCCACAGGATGCGCGCCGCAACGCTGCGCCAAGGCCGCCAGCGCTCGCCGATCTCGGTCAGCGTATCGGGGTCGGGACGCGCATCGAGGCCGAGCACGTCGTGCGCCGCCGCCTGCAGCGCGATGTCGCCGACCGGCCAGACGTCGGGGCGCATCAGCGACATCATCAGGTAGACCTCCGCCGTCCAGTGCCCGATGCCCTTGACCTGCGTCAGGTGCGCGCGCACGCCGTCGTCGTCCATGCGGCCGAGCCGGTCGAGCCGGATCGTCTTATCCTCGATGCATTCGCTGAGGTGGCGGATGTAGCGCGTCTTCTGGCGGCTGACGCCGGCGCCGCGGAACTGATCGTCGTCGAGACCGAGCAGCCGTTGCGGCGCGAGCGTGCCCGCGACCGCCGATAGCCGTTTGTAGGCCGCCTTGGCCGAGGCCAGCGAGACCTGCTGCTCGAGGATCAGGAGAACGAGCGTCTCGAACCCGCTGGGCCGTCGCCAGACGGGCGGTTTTCCGAACCGGTCGATAATTCCCGCCAGCTCGCGGTCGTTCCGTGCCAGTATGGTTAAGGCTTTGTTAAAGGTCTGGTTGGTAAGTCGGGTCGTCATGGCGCGCCCCGCGACAGGGTATCAGGCGGCGCGTCGCCGCGGCATCGGTTCTATGTCACAGAAGGCCGTCGATGGCAAAACGCAGTAGTGGAGAAGTCACGCGCTTCGCGCCGAGTCCCACGGGCTATCTGCATCTGGGTCATGCATTCTCCGCACTCAACGCGTATCACGCGCGCGGACGCGGCGGCTCTTTCCTGCTGCGCATCGAGGACATCGATCCCGGCCGCTGTCGGCCGGAATATACCGACGCGATTCTCGAAGACCTCGAATGGCTCGGGCTCGACTGGGAAACGCCGGTTCGCAAGCAGTCCGAGCATCTCGACGACTACGCCGCGGCGCTCAAGAAGCTCGACCTGCGCGGGCTCGTCTATCCCTGTTTCTGCACGCGCTCGGAGATCAAGGCCGAGATCGAACGGTCCGGCTACGCGCCCCAGGGTCCCGACGGGCCGATCTATCCCGGTATCTGCCGCAAGCTGTCGGAGGAGAAGCGCGAGGATCGCGTCGATGCGGGCGAGGCGCATGTCCTGCGCCTCGACATGACCGGCGCGGCCGCCGTCGCCGGCCCGCTGTCCTGGCGCGACGACGAGCAGGGGCTCGTGAAGGCGAAGCCCGACCGGTTCGGCGACGTCGTGCTCGCGCGCAAGGACGTGCCCACCAGCTATCACCTGTCCGTCACCGTCGACGACCACCTGCAGGGCGTGACGCTGGTCACGCGCGGCGCCGATCTCGCGCCCGCGACCGACGTGCACCGTCTGCTGCAGGGTCTCCTCGGCTACGATACGCCGCGATACAGCCACCACCGCCTGATCAAGGACGTCACCGGCCGCCGCCTCGCCAAGCGCGACCAGGACATGACCATCAAGGGCCTCCGCGAGTCCGGCTACACGCCGGAGGAAGTCATCGCGATGTCGGGGTTCGAGGGCTAGGGATTACGACCTGAGCCCCCGCAGGATCGCCTCGTAATCCGGGTGCTCCGGACGCAATGTCCCGTGGCGGATGAAGAAGTCGATATTGGCGAGATTGCAGTTGAACTTGAACTCGAACGTCTCGTCGACGATCCGCATTACCTCTTCGACCGGCAGCAGGCGGAACTCGGCGATCTCGCCGTCGGTATTTGCCGGCGTGAAATCGGCCGGCACCTCCAGGTCCCAGCAATACATCATGTTGGGCTTGAGCCCGATCTCGTCTTCCATCGTATAGGAGATGTAGCCGACCGGGATGGCGGTGCGGGCGAGCGCTTCGGGCACCGAGGCCTCTTCGCCCGCCTCCTTGATCACGTTCTCGAACAGGCTGAGCCCGACCGGCTGGCCGCCGGCGATCATGTTGTCGAGTTTTCCGGGGCAGACCGGCCGG
>JAYQUR010000005.1:0-25445 GCA_038148075.1 Alphaproteobacteria bacterium
CCATGTAGGTCGCCTCGATCTCCACATAGGCCGCGGTGAACTCGATCTTCTCGGCGCGCGACGGCTCCGCGCCGATCAGCCCGATGTCCCAGACGCCGTCGTCGACCGCATCCGCAACCTCGCCCGGCGTCGGATACGGCACGTAGGAGACCGGCACGCCGAGGCGGTCCGCGATGGCGCGCGCGAAATCGGGTCCGACCCCGCCGGGATCGCCGTTCTCCGGCCGCTCGGTCACAAGCAGCACGTTGGCCATGTTGATGCCGGCGCGCAGCGTTCCGGTGGGCGCGAGCTGGGCAACGATGTCGTCGGTCATCGATCTGTCTCCCCCTCTTAATTCTTTGCGGATTTCGCTTTCTGGATCGCCTGCCAGATCGCGTGCGGCGTCGCCGGCATCGGCAGGTCGTCGACGCCGACAGGCGCCAGCGCATCGAGGAGCGCGTTCATCGTCGCCGGCAACGCCCCGACCGTGCCCGCCTCGCCCGCACCCTTGACGCCGAGCGGATTGCGCGCGGTCGGCACGGGGTTGCTGACGATAGCGATATCGGAGAAATCGTCGGCCCGCGGCATGCAATAGTCCATGAACGAGGCGCTCAGCAGCTGGCCGCTGTCCGGATCGTAGGCGACCTGCTCCATCAGCACCTGGCCGACGCCCTGCGCGACGCCGCCGTGGATCTGGCCCTTCACGATGGTCGGGTTCACGACCACGCCGACGTCGTCGACCACCCAGTAACCGACGATATCGGTCTCGCCGGTCTCGGGATCGATCTCGACCTCGCAGACGTGGCTGCCGTTGGGATAGGTGTCGTCCTCGGGCGCGAAGGTCGCGGATTCGAACAGGCCGGGTTCCGATCCCGGCGGCAGGCGGGCCGGCAGGAAGGACGCCTTGGCGACCTCGGTCAGCGTTACCGTGCGGTCGGTACCGGCGACGGCGAAGACTCCGCGCTCGAACTCCATGTCCTCGACGCTGGCCTCCAGCATGTGGGCGGCGATCGGCTTCGCACGCTCGATAATCTTGTCGGCAGCGCGATAGAGCGCCGAGCCACCGATCACGGTGGAGCGCGATCCCATCGTACCGATGCCGAACGCGACGCGGTCGGTATCGCCGTCGATCACGCGCATGCGCTCGGAATCGAGGCCGAGCCGTTCGCCGACGATCTGCTTGTAGACCGTCTCGTGGCCCTGCCCCTGGCTTTTCGTGCCCATCAGGATCGTCGCCGTGCCGTCGGTCGTGAAGCGGATCTCGGCGAAATCGGGCGACGGCGAGGCGGAGCGCTCGATCGGGTTCGCGGTGCCGATGCCACGCAGCTTGCCGCGCGTCAAAGCCTCTTCGCGGCGCGCCTCGAACCCGGCGTAATCCGCTATCTTCAGCGCTTCTTGCTGGTTCGCCGCGAACTCGCCGCAGTCGTAGCAGAGGCCGAGCGGGGTCTTGATTGGCATCTTCTCCGGCGGGATGAAGTTGCGCGCGCGCAGCTCCGTCCGGTCGATGCCCAGCTCGCGCGCGGCCGCATCGAACATGCGCTCGATGACATAGGTCGCCTCGGGCCGGCCCGCGCCGCGGTAGGGTGCGGTCGGGTTGGTGTTCGAATGCACCGTGCGGACCTCGGCGTGGGCGGCCGGGATGTCGTAGACGCCGACCAGCGTGCCGACATTGGTGTAGGCGGCGAGCAGGTTGCGGATCGCCGAGAGATACGCGCCGATATTGGCGAGCGTGCGCACCCGCAGGCCCAGCACCTTGCCGTTTTCGTCGAAGGCGAGCTCGGCCTCGGTGACGTTGTCGCGGCCGTGCTCGTCGGCCTGGACGGCCTCGGTGCGCTCGCAGGTCCACTTGACGGGGCGGCCGAGCTTGCGCGACGCCCACAGCGTCAGGCGGTGCTCCGGATACTGCCAGCCCTTGGTGCCGAACCCGCCGCCGACGTCGCGCGCGACGACGCGCACGCTCTGTTCCGGCACCTGGAATATCTTTTCGGCGAGAAGCTGGCGGACGCGGTGCGGATACTGGACGTCGGCATAGAGCGTGAAGCGGTCCTCGCGCTCGTCGTACTCGCCGACGGCGCTCCGCGCTTCCATATACTGCGCGAAGACGCGCGAGATGACGAAGCGCCGCTTGACCACATGTGCGGCCTTGGCGAAGGCGGCTTCGGTCGCCGCGGGATCGCCTGCCTGGTAGAGCGCCGAAATGTTGTCCGGCGCATCGTCCCAGATCACGGGCGCATCCGCCTCGACCGTCCGCGCAGTATCGGTCACGGACGGCAGCGGCTCGTAATCGACCGTCAGCGCTTCCGCCGCATCCCGCGCCGCATCCAGCGTCTCGGCGACCACGAGCGCTACCGGATCGCCGACATAGCGCACGCGCCCGAGCGCCAGCGGCGGCTGCGGTCGGTAGGCCATCGGCGCGCCGTCCGGTCGCGTCCACTTCACCGGCATGCCGGGCACGCCGAGATTGTCGGCGGCCACGTCCTCCCCGGTGTAGACCGCGAGCACCCCGGGAATCGACTTCGCGGCTTCGGTATCGATCGCGCGCATTTCCGCGTGCGCATGCGGCGAACGCACCATGATCGCGTAAGTCTGACGCGGCAGGCTGACGTCGCCCGCATAGATACCCCGGCCGCGGAGCAGGCGCGGGTCCTCCTCGCGCACGACGCCCTGGCCGATACCGAACTGTCCCATGATGATGCGCCGCCGGTATCAGACCCGGCGTTCCTCCAGCACCTGCAGCACCGCGTTCACGATCCCGACATAACCGGTGCAGCGGCAAAGATTTCCGGCAAGCTCCAGCCGGACGCGCGCCTCGTCTGCATCGGGCAGACGCGTGACGATATCGCGTGCCGCGACGAGCATCCCCGGCGTGCAGTAGCCGCACTGGAGCGCGTGGTTCTCGTGAAAAGCCTTACGCAGTTGCGTCATAGGCTCGTCTTCGTCGAAGCCTTCGATCGTCGTGATCTCGGCACCGTCGGCGACGACCGCGAAGGTGATGCAGGAACGTACCGGTTCGCCGTTCATCAACACCGTGCAGGCGCCGCAGACGCCATGTTCGCAGCCCAGATGCGTTCCGGTCAGGCGCCGATGGTCGCGAATGAAGTCGGCCAGCGACAGACGCGGCTCGACATTCTGGGTGACGGTTTCGCCGTTGATGGTGACGGTGATCTCGCTCATTTGAAGGCCCTCCCGACGGCCCGGCTGAGCGCCACGGCGTGGATCTGTAGTTCGTAGTCGTCGAAACCGGGATCGTGCCCGGAAATCATGTCGCGCGCGTCGGGAATGGACAGCTCGGTCGCGCCGGTAGCGAGTTTCTGCTCGATTGCGTCGACGCGGAAGGGCGCCGCTCCAGTCGCACCGCAGACAGCGCGCACCTCGTTCCCCAGAACGACGGCGCCGATGGCATCGGCAAATTCGCCGGGCTTGCGGTTGACCTTGTAGTAGCCCCACTTCGTCCCGTCGGAGAGCTGCGGCAGCTCGACCGCGACGAGGATTTCGTCATAGCCGAGACCGGTGGCGAACGGGCCGATCTGGAACCCGTCCAGGGGCGCCTTCCGCTCGCCACCCCGGCCGGCGATCACCACCTCGCCGCCGAGCGCCAGCAGCGCCGACGGCCAGTCCGCGGACGGGTCGGCGTGGGCAAGCGAGCCGCCGACTGTGCCTCGATTACGGACCGAGCGGTAAGAAATCCCGGTTGCGACGTATTTCATGTAGGCGCCGGTCTCGCCGGGCACCTCGCCGTCCTCGATGCGCGCATGGGTGACCCTGGCCCCGATGCGGAGCGTCGCACCTGATGCGTCGATACCGTCGAGGCCTGCGACGCGACTGAGATCGATAAGCCTGTCCGGCTGCGCAAGCCGCAGGTTCATCATCGGGCCGAGCGACTGGCCGCCGCCAAGCACGCGGAACTCGCCGTCCGCGTTGCCCAGCGTCGCCAGCGCGTCGTCGAGCGTCCCTGCCCGGTCGTAGTCGAATTTCGCGGATTTCATGCCGCTTCTCCCTTAGCCGCTGCGATCGCCGCGCGTACCCGGCGTGGCGTGAACGGCGTTTCTGATACTTCCGCGCCGATGGATTTCAGCGCGTCGTTGATGGCGTTGCCGATGGCAGCGGGCGTCGGAATCGTGCCGCCCTCGCCCATGCCCTTGATGCCGTACTCGGTAAAAGGCGACGGCGATTCGATGTGATCGATCCGGTAATGCGGCGCATTGGTCGCTCCCGGCATCGTGTAGTCGGCAAACGTCGAGTTAAGCGGATTGCCCGCCTCGTCGTAGCCGCTTTCCTCAAGCAGCGCGGTACCGATCCCCTGGGTCGCGCCGCCGAAGGTCTGCCCCTCGACGATCATCGGGTTCACCATAGTGCCGCAATCCTCGACGATGACGTAATCGAGTACATCGACCTTGCCAGTGTCGGGATCGACGGCGACCGCGCAGGCGTGGCTGGCATAGGTGAAGGCACCCGAGTCCGGCTCGGGCCGGTAACCCATCGTCACCTCGACGCCGCCCTGGTCGACGTCCTCAGGCAACTCGTCGGGGTTGAGGTACCAGACGCGGCCGATCTCGGCGAACGAGACCTCGCCCTTGCCGCTGACGACCTTGCCGCCGCGCACGCTGACCTCGGCCCGCTCGCACTGCAGCAGGTGCGCGCCGATTATCTCCATGCGCTCGGCCAAGACCTTGCAGGCGCGCGACGTCGCGCCGCCGGCCATCACCATCGAACGCGACGCGTAGGTGCCGGTCGAGTAAGGCGTGAGGCCTGTATCGCCGTGGGTAACCGTCACATTGTCGGGATCGATGCCGAGCACCTCGTGCGCGACCTGCGCCATCGAGGTTTCCATGCCCTGT
Organism: Alphaproteobacteria bacterium; assembly: GCA_038148075.1. Taxonomy (GTDB): domain Bacteria; phylum Pseudomonadota; class Alphaproteobacteria; order MPNO01; family UBA830; genus JAYQUR01. The sequence goes on from JAYQUR010000005.1 coordinate 4,818, forward strand.
CCGTGGCTCTGCACGCCGATGCGCAGCTCCAGCCCGCCATCGGGCGTGAGCCGCACCGTCGCCTGCTCGTAGCCCGGCACCATGGCGACGCCCCAGCTGGAGAAGACCGACGTGCCGTGCGCCGTCTGTTCGACGTAGGAGCCCATGCCGACGCCGAGCAGCCGGCCATCTTCCATCGGCGCCTTCTGGCGGGCACGCAGATCGTCGAGCCCGATCATGTCGACCGCCATTTGCACGCTCTTCGCGTAATTGCCGCTGTCGAAATGCTTCTTGGCGATCGATATGAACGGCATCTCGGACTCTTCGACCATATTGCGCGCGCGAATCTCGTGCGCCTCGACGCCGATCTCGCGGGCGAGCGCGTCGATGGTCATTTCCATCGCGTAGCACACGCCGGGGCGCGCGACGCCGCGATAGGGCAACAGCGGCGGCTTGTTGGTCGACACCGTCCGCGTGCGGCAGCGATAGACCTCGAGCTTGTAGGGCCCGGGCAGGTTGCCGTGCGCCATCGCACCTTCGAGCCCGTTGGTGAACGGATAAGCGGAATAGGCGCCGGCATCGACCGTGACGTCGCAATCGAGCCCGAGAATGTCGCCGTCGGGCGTTGCGTGGATCGTGACGAAATAGTGATGTTCGCGGCAATTGGCGCCGGAGACGAGATGCTCGCGCCGGTCCTCGATCCAGCGGACGGGTACGCGCAGGTGCCGCGCGAGCCACGCGGCGCACAGCTCCTCGGGCTGGAGGACGACCTTGTAGCCGAAGCCGCCGCCGACGTCGGGCGCGATGACGCGGACCTGGCGCTGTTCGAGACCGAGAAACTGGGCGAGGCCGTTGCGGATCAGATGCGGTACCTGCGTCGAGGTCCACATCATGAGCTGGTCGGTGCGGTCGTCCCACTCGACGAAGACCGCCTTTCCCTCCATCGGGTTCATCGCCTGGCGGGCCATGCGGTATTCGCGTTTCACGACGACGGTGGCGCGGTCGGCGATTTTCGAGAAGTCGTCGTCCGAGAAGGTTTCCAGAACGATATTGTCGTCCCAGCCGTCATGGATAACGGGAGAGGACGGTTCGCGCGCGGCCAGCATGTCGATGACGGGCGGCAGTTCCTCGTAGTCGACGACGACCTGCTGGGCGATATCCTCGGCCTCGGCGCGCGTCGGCGCGACGCAGACGGCAACCGGCTCGCCCACGAACCGGACCTTGCCGATGGCAAGCGCGGGATAATCGGCGCCTTTGTAACCGGGGAGTTTCGACGGCGCGCGCATCGGCTGCATGCCGGGCATGTCGTCGACGGTAAAGACGGCCTTCTCGAAACCCTCCGGTTTCGTCACCGATCCGATACGGGCATGCGCGACGGGGCTTCGGACGAAAGCCAGCTCGACCTGCCCGGGCCGTTTGATGTCGCCCGTAAAATTGCCGCGACCGGCCAGATGCCGGGAATCCTCCTTGCGGAGAACGCGGGCACCGATACCGCGCCCGTCCGTCGTGCCGCCGTCCGCCATGCCCGTTCTCCCTTCCCGCTGCCGCGCCGTTCAGACTCGCTGCGGCCTGGCGAAATGCATCAACGCCCGGAAGGGTATCAGCATTGCCAGCGCCAAGGCCAGCTTGACCGCATAGTCGCCGAGGCCCAGCGTGACCCACGGAACCCCTGTGCCGACGAAGGCAATCGAGAAGAACAGTGCCGTGTCGACTGCGGAGGCGACCGAGGACGAGACCAGCGGCGGCGTCCACCAGCTTCCGGTACGGCGCATCCGGTCAAAAATATAAACGTCGAGCAGCTGCGCGACGAGGAATGCAAAACCCGAGGCTACGGCGATCCGCGGCGTCGCGAGGACGACCGATAGGACGACCGCGAGCGCAAAGCCCGCATAGACGACCTGCCGCGCCTTGGCTGCACCGAGCGCCCGATTGGTCAGATCGGTGACGAGAAAGGCGATCGGGTAGGTGAACGCGCCCCAGGTCAGCCAGTCGTTGATCGGGTACTGGACCAGCACGTTCGAGGCGGCGACGATCACCGTCATCGCCGCCACGCCGAGCATCACACCGCGGGATATCTGCATTTCCGGGTCCTCAGAGGATATCGAGAACGCTCTCGGGGGGGCGCCCGAGCGCATACTTGCCGCCGTTCACGACGACCGGGCGCTCCATCAGGATCGGATTCTCCAGCATGGCCGCGATCAGCTCGTCCCGGCTTTTGCCGTCGTCCGACAGATTCAACGCCGCATAGGGTTCTTCCTTCTTGCGCATCAGGTCGCGCGGTTCCATGGAGAGCCCGGCGAGGATATTCTGCAATTCGGCCTTGCTCGGCGGCGTCTTGAGATACTCCACGATATCGAGCTCGACGCCCTTCTCCTCGAGCAGCGCCAGCGTCGCGCGCGATTTCGAGCAGCGCGGGTTGTGATATATGGTGACCGCCATCGGGATATCCTTCGTTCGTTTCCCCGTCTCAATGCCGCGTCGCCGGGGCGCGGTCAAGGCCCGCAAAGGGAGGCCGCATGTCCGACGACTTCACCGCCCTGCTCGACCGCTTTACCGCCGCCGTGGAAGCGCCCGACGGTGCGGCGCTAGGCGCCCTGTTCACAGAGGACGGCGTCTATCACGACACGTTCTACGGCGCGTTCCGGGGCCGCGAGGCCATCGCCGCGATGCTGGAGGACCGGTTCTGGGGCGACGCAGAGGCCTTTCTGTGGGACATGTTCCAACCGGTCTATCATTCCGGTATCCGGATCGGGTACGCGCGCTGGGTTTTCAGCTATACGGCGACGATAGCGGGAAGCGAGGGAAAGCGCGTCGTCTTCGACGGGATGAGCCAGTTTGCGCTCGAGGGCGGGCTTATAAGCCATTACCGCGAAGTGTTCTCGGCCGGTCTCGCTTTCGTGCAGCTCGACATGGCGTCCGACCGTACCGACAGGATATTGCGGCGCATGGTGGATGCGCACGCGGACGATCCCGAATGGGCGCGTCACCTGAAAGGCCCCTAGAGACGTCTGGACGGCGGGGAAAATCGCCTCAGCAGATACCGAAACGGGTGGACGCCGTATCGCCGCGGAGCTTCTGGATCTGGGAATTGGCGATTGCGAGGGCGACGTCGACGGTGTCGTCGGAGTCGGAGAGCGAACGCAGATAGTTCCGGTACTCGACCCAATCGTCGAGTGTCGCTGTCGCCGGATCCGGTTCGCCTCTGATAACCATGTCGGTCGTCCCCACCAGTTGCCGAAACGTTTAAGTCGAATGGGCCCGCTTCGGCTTTAGGCGGAGAGTCACGCAATTTTTATGCCATGGTATTTTATCGTTAAATCACAAGGCATTGGCAGGATTGGAATTTTAGAGGCAGTAAAAGTTGTAAAAACCGCCGACGGTTCGCTCCACCGAAGGACCGATCGGTCAGTCCTCAGACAGGACGAATTCCGCAGCTTCGCGAACGACGTCGGTCCCGGCACCGCTGCGGGGTGCGTTTTCGCTGATATGCCGGCGCCATGCCCGTGCGCCCCGCTGGCCCTGAAACAGCCCGAGCGCGTGTCGCGCCATGGCGTGCAGCGGCACGTCGTTTTCGAGCTCTCGGTCCATGTAGGAGAGATACGGATCGAGCGCCTCGCGGCGGCCGCCGGGCGCAGCGCCGCCAATAACCTCTCGCTCGATCTCGGCGAGCAGCCAGGGATTCTCGTAGGCGGCGCGTCCGATCATCACCCCGTCGACATTCGCGAGATGCGCCCGAACCTCCTCGACCGTCGTGATGCCGCCGTTGATGACGACGGCAAGCTCGGGCCAGGTCTGCTTCATCCGATAGACAGTGTCGTAGTGGAGCGGCGGAATTTCGCGATTCTCCTTGGGACTCAGCCCCTGCAGCCACGCCTTCCGCGCATGGATGACGAACACGTCACAGCCCGTCGCGGCCACCGTCTCGACGAAATTCGTGAAATCTTCCCAGCTGTCGCGATCGTCGACGCCGATACGCGTCTTGACCGTCACGGGAATGTCGACCGCACGGCGCATTGCCGCGATGCAATCGGCGACCAACTGCGGTTCGTTCATCAGACATGCTCCGAAGCGCGCGTTCTGGACCCGGTCGCTGGGGCACCCGACATTGAGATTGATCTCGTCGTAACCCCACTCCGCGCCGATCTCGGCGCACCGGGCGAGCTCGTCCGAATTCGCGCCGCCGAGCTGCAGCGCGACGGGATGCTCCGCAGCATCGAACCGCAAAAACCGTTGCCGGTCGCCGTGCAGGATGGCGCCGGTGGTGATCATTTCGCTATAGAGCAGCGCCGAAGGCGAAATCTGGCGCAGAAAGAACCGATCGTGACGGTCTGTCCGGTCCATCATCGGCGCCACCGATATGCGGCGGTCGAGGTTCTTCGGCTGCTCTGCCAAGCTTGCCACGTCGAAATCACATCTTCGGTTTCGGTCCGGCGGAAAATAGGGCGTTCGGACGCAAAATAACAGTATCGGCCCGTCAGGCCCTTCCCGCTTCCCATTCGGCCCGGACAGCGGAATCCGGTTCCACCGCCACGTATCGGGTGCGCATCGCCTCGAATCCGGCGTCATCGCACAGCTGCGCCAGCGCCCACACCGCCATGGCGCGAACGAGCGGCGAGGCGTCGTCCAGCAGGCGTTCAGCGGCTCCGGCAAGCGCCGCATCGCCGCTGTTGCCGATGGCGATCAGCACGTTGCGGACGAAACGGTCGCGGCCCAGCCGCTTGATCGGCGAGCCGGCGAACACCTGCCGGAAACCCGCATCGTCCAGGGCGGCGTAATCCCGGAGACGCGGCCGGGTGAGATGGATATGGGGCCTCAGCTCCGCATGCGGCGTCGGAGCGGCGAACTTGTTCCAGGGACACGCCGCCAGACAGTCGTCGCACCCGTAGATCCGGTTCCCCATCGGCGCGCGGAATTCGCGCGCGATGTGGCCCTTGTGCTCGATGGTGAGGTACGAGATGCAACGGCGCGCATCGAGCCTGTAAGGTGCCGGAAAAGCGTCCGTCGGGCACGCGTCGAGGCAACCGCGGCAGGCGCCGCAACGATCGGCGTGCGGCTCGTCCGGCGCGATCTCCAGCGTCGTGAACACCTCGCCGAGGAACGTCCACGAGCCGAAGTCGCGCGAAACCATATTGGTGTGTTTGCCCTGCCAGCCGATGCCGGCCGCCTGGGCGAGGGGCTTCTCCATCACCGGCGCAGTATCGACGAACAGCTTCACCTCGCAGTCCCATGTCTCTGCGATCCAGCGCGCGAGCGCCCTGAGACGTTTCTTGAGCAGGTCGTGATAGTCGCGGCCGCGCGCGTACGCCGAAATCATGCCCCGGTCGGGGTGATCCGCCAGCAGCAACGGATCCTCGCCGGGGCCGTAATTGACGGCGAGCGCGATCACCGATTTCGCCTCCGGCCAGAGCGCACGCGGCGCGGCGCGGCGGTCCGCCGTACTCTCCATCCAGCCCATGTCGCCGTGAAAGCCGCGACCCAGCCAGTCAGCGAGTCCGGCGGCTACGGTGCCCTTCTCGGAGGCGCGGGCGAACCCCACCGCATCGAACCCGCCGGCAAGAGCCCGGTCGCGGATCGCGATGCGGGGATCTGCGTCCATGTCAGAGCGGGTCGATATCGCCGGCGGCCTGTTCGGCGCGGAACCGCGCTGCGAACGCATCGAGCTCACCGGCTTCGATCGCCGTCCGGATATCTCGCATCAGCTCCTGATAGTAGTGCAGGTTGTGCAGCGTCAGCAGGATCGGGCCCAGCATCTCCTTCGCCTTGAACAGGTGGTGGAGATAGGCGCGGCTGACTTTGCCGACGGACGGGTAGTCGCTCTCGGGATCGAGGGGGCGCGGGTCCTCGGCATGGCGGGCGTTGCGAATATTGACGGTGCCACGGCGCGTAAAGGCCTGGCCGGTACGCCCGGACCGCGTCGGCAGCACGCAATCGAACATGTCGACGCCACGCTGCACCGCACCCACGATATCGGACGGCGTGCCGACGCCCATCAGATAGCGCGGCGCGCCGTCGGGAAGCGCGGGCGCCGTGTAGTCCAGCACGCCGAACATCGCCTCCTGCCCCTCGCCGACCGCAAGCCCGCCGATGGCGTATCCGTCGAAGCCGATATCGGCGAGCGCCGAAACGGATTCAAGCCGCAGGTCGCGGAACAGGCTGCCCTGCACGATTCCGAACAAACCGTAGCCGGGGCGCGGGTCGAACGCGTCGCGGCAACGCCGCGCCCAACGCATCGACATCTCCATCGACGCGCGCGCGGCCGTCTCGTCGACGCCGTGGGCCGTGCATTCGTCGAGCACCATCGTGATCGTCGAATCCAGCAGATGCTGGATTTCGACGGAACGCTCGGGCGTCAGCATGTGTTTCGCGCCGTCGATGTGCGAACGGAACGCAACGCCTTCTTCGGTGAGCTTTCGCAGGTCGGTGAGCGACATCACTTGGAACCCGCCCGAATCCGTCAGGATCGGTCCCGGCCAGTCCATGAAGCGGTGCAGCCCGCCGAGCCGGTCGATGGTCTCCGCGCCGGGGCGCAGCATCAGGTGATAGGTGTTGCCGAGCACGATCTGCGCGCCAGTGCCGGCGACCATGTCGCTGGTCATGCCCTTGACGGTCGCCGCGGTGCCGACGGGCATGAAGACCGGCGTCTCCACGGTGCCGTGCGCGGTCGACAACCGGCCGCGCCGGGCATGCCCAACCGTCGAGAGCACTTCGAAACCGAACGCTCTCACGGCGCACCTGCCGGATGCAGGAAGCACGCGTCTCCGTAGGAATAGAACCGGTAGCGTCCGGCGATGGCATGCTCATAGGCCGCCTTCATCCGCTCGAGTCCGGAGAAGGCGGAGACCAGCATGAACAGCGTCGAGCGCGGCAGGTGGAAATTGGTCATCAGCCGGTCGACGGCGCGGAACCGATAGCCGGGCGTAATGAAAAGGTCGGTATCCGCCGAAAACGGCCGCACGATGCCGTCCTCGCCCGCTGCGGACTCCAGGAGGCGCAGCGACGTCGTGCCCACCGCCACGGCCCTGCCGCCGGCGGCGCGGGCTTCGTTGATCGTCCGGGCGACGTCGGCCCCGATCTCCCCCCATTCGCTGTGCATCCGGTGTTCGGCGACGCGGTCGACCTTGACGGGCAGGAATGTACCCGCACCGACATGGAGCGTCAGCGTGACGATCTCCACGCCCGCCGCGCGGATCTCGTCGAACAGCCGTTCGGTGAAGTGAAGCCCGGCGGTCGGCGCCGCCACCGCGCCCTTCCGCTCGGCATAGATCGTCTGATAGTCGTCGCTGTCATCCATCGTCGCCCCGGAACGCCGTGCGATATAAGGGGGCAGCGGCATTTCGCCGTGGCGTTCGAGCGCCGCGAACAGGTCTTCGGCGCTGTCGAAACGGAGGACAACCTCGCCCTCTGCGCCCTTTTCTGCGACCAGCGCCGAGAATCCGTCCGCGAAATCGATGACGTCGCCCACCGTCAGCTTCCTCGCCGGCCGCGCGAAGGCGCGCCAGTCGCCGTCCGGCTCGGCCTTGTGCAGCGTCACCTCGATTTTCGCGCCTCGGCGGGTGCCGCGTAGCCGTGCCGGAATTACCCGCGTGTCGTTGACGACGAGAACGTCGCCCGGCGACAGCAGCGACGGCATGTCGCGCACCGTCCGGTCGACGAGGCGGTCGCCGACCTCCAGCATTCGCGCCGAGTCGCGGGGCCGCGCCGGCGCGTCGGCGATCAGCTCGCGCGGCAGCTCGAAATCGAAATCGGAGGTTCGGAGACCGGGGTTCTCCGTGGCCGCACCGGCGGGTGCGGGACCGTTCAAGAGCCTTCCCATTGCTTGAGAACGGCCGCCTCGACCTTCGCGAACGCCTCGTTGCGCTCGAGGACGGGCTGCGGCGAGGTATCTTCCTCGCGCGTCCGGTTCAGGCCCCATTCGTAGACATAGGTGCGAAGCTCGTCGTCGGTGAGGATCGTTTTGAGAATTTCGTTCTGAACCTCGATCGGCGCGTCGGTCTCGCCGGTGACCATGTAGATGACGGCGCGGAGATAGGTCACCGTATCCAGGATCAGCTGCGCCTCTTCCTTGCTCCACAGGCGGGACGGTTCGAAATCGTTCTCCTTGAGAAGGCGAATCTGTTCTCGGGTAACCGTACCCGGCGTCCCCAGGCGCGGCATGCTCTCCGGCTCGGGCGGCGGCCCGCCCCGTTCGGCTTCCTCCGCCAGCCGGCGCTTCTGTTCCTTCATCAGGCGCATGCGGCGCATGAACAGATAGACCGTCAGGCCTATCACGAGGGCGAATATCAAGCTTTCCATGGCGTGCCCGGATGAGTTTCAACGGCATAAATCATAACGGGCGTCTTGATACGCAATGTGGCGAGACAACGGAAGCCCCGGCTTCCTTGCCGGCACAGCTGACGGTGCGCCCTTCGATGAATGGTGGAAGACGGGCCGGGGAACGACTACCTTTCCGGATACCTGCAAGGGAGATCATCGAATGAAACTTATCGCGTGCATGGCGTTCGTTTGGGCGATCCTCCTCCCCGCCGCGGCGGGCGCACAGGGCTCCCTGCAAAGTTTCCGGTGCGGCGAAATCCCGCCCGGTTCGGCCCTGGACGTACAGACGCTGCAGGATACGCCGGAAATGCTGAAACTGGGCGACGCGGTCGCCGAGACGCTGAGAAGGGACGGCTTCGGAATTTCGGACGATGCGCCCCTGCGTCTGATCATCGACCGGGCGGACCCGCTCGTCCCCCGGCCCGACCGCCCCATCGGGCCGCCGAACGGCGAGGGTGTCGAACGCGGCACTCGCGGAGACATCGAGGCGCTGGGCGATCAGCTCGACACGCTGCGCCGCCAGGAATCCGCCAAACGGAACATTTCCCGCGGCGCGGACGATATCCGGATCACGATGATCGTCAACGAAAAGGCGGGCGGGCGGTGCCTTTGGCAGGGCGAGGTCCGCCATCCGCGCGGCGCAGACGAGGATTACTGGAAGATTGCGGAGCGGGCGGCGGTCCGGCTCGCCGGTTCCCTTGGCAAACAGCTCGACAACGCGCCGTTCACCCTCCGCTAAATCCGATTACTCGGCTGCCTCGGCGGGCGCGATCGAAAACGCGCCGGCCAGAAGTTCGTAGGATTTCTTGCGCGCCTCAAACTCGGAACAGATCGTGACGACGACGAATTCGTCGACCTTGTAGGCATCTGACAACGCCTCGATCTCCGCGCGCACCTGTTCGGGATCGCCGGCGATGGTGCGTGCGCGGTTGTGCTGGACGATGGCGCGTTCGCGGTCCGTATACGGATAGTTCTTCGCTTCCTCGACCGTCGGCACCGGCGCAGTGCGCCCGGTATGCAGGCGGAGAGTCCAGAGATCGCGGCTCCAGCGCAGATCGAGCGCTTCCGCTTCCGTCTCCGCGCAGATGACGAAGATGCCGACCGACCCCTTGGGCTCGAGCAGTTCGGCAGACGGCTCGAAATGGTTGCGATAGGCCTCCATCACCTGCGGGCCACCATGGGCGTTGATGAAATGCGCAAACGAGAACGCGCAGCCGAAATAGGCCGCATAGGCCGCCGACTGGTCGCTCGAGCCGAGCAGCCACAATTCGGGGCTCGTCTCGCCGGCCGGCATGGCGCTGACCTGGCGAAACGGATGATCGTCGGGCAGGTCGCCGTGCAGCCAGCCGCGGAGATCGCGGATCTGCGCCGGGAAATGCTCGATCCCGAGCGCGCCCGGCCCATGCGCCAGCGCATGCGCCGTCAGCCCGTCCGAACCCGGCGCGCGGCCGATGCCGCAATCGATGCGCCCGGGATAAAGCGCTTCGAGCATGCGGAAATGCTCGGCGACCTTGAGCGACGAATAATGACTCAACATGACGCCGCCGGAACCGACCCGCAGATTGCGCGTCCGCGCCGCGACCTGGCCGATCATGATCTCGGGCGCCGAGCCGGCGAGCCCGCCGGTCGAATGATGTTCGGCAAGCCAGTAACGTTTGTAACCCAGCCCGTCGCACAGTTCGGCGAGCTCCAGCGTTTCGCGGAGCGCGTCGGCGGGCGTGCAGCCGGACCGGATGGGCGATTGATCGAGGACGCTGAGCGATACCATACGCTTGATGTAACAACTCGCCGCGCCCGAGACCAGACCCGCTTTAACAGGCCGCAACCCTATGGATTCTGCGTCCGCGGGCGTAGACTGCCGCCATGACGGACGCAACGGAGACAACGCCCGACGAAGGCACCGGCTGGGGCGATATGTTCCGCGGCGCGCGCGGCATCTACACGGTCCTGCTGAACCTCGGGATCGGCGTTCACGCCATCGATATCTTCGTCATCACGACCATCATGCCGGCCGTCGTCGCCGACCTGGGCGGCGTCAGCTTCTACGCCTGGACGACCATGCTCTACATGGTCGGCACCATCGTCGGGGCGGCGAGCGGACGCTACGTACGCTCGGTCATCGGCCGGCGGGGCGGCTACGTGGTCGCGGGCCTGATTTTCCTTGCCGGCGCGGCGGGCTGCGCGGCCGCGCCGAACATGGCCGTCCTGCTGGTCTTCCGCGTGATCGAGGGATTCGGTGGCGGTCTGCTGATGTCGCAATCGATGACGCTGGTGAACGACCTCTATACCGGCCGGCTGCGGACCCGCGTTTTGGCGACGATCACGACGACCTGGAGCATCGCGTCCGTAATCGGCCCGCTGATCGGCGGCGTATGGGGCAGCATCGGCTGGTGGCGGGGCGCCTTCCTGACGACCTGCGTGCTTACCATCCTGTTCGTCGTCGCGGCATGGAAGGTCGTTCCCGAAGAAAAAGCGGATGCAAGGCACAAGCTGCCGCTCGCCCGGCTCCTGTTGCTGGGATTTTCCGTGATCCTGGTCGGCGCGACGGGTCAGTTCGAGGATCTCTGGCTCAGGCTGGGCTTCGTTGCCGCCGGCGTCGTCTTCATGTGGGTCACGGTCCGGCTCGACGCCAAGGGCGAGACCGGTCTTTTCCCGCGACGCGTCCTGTCGCTGTTCGCACCCATCGGCACGGTCTACTGGGTGTTCCTGCTGCTGTCGGCCGCCTACACGCCGCTGACGATTTTCGCGCCGCTGGCGCTTAAGTCGCTCTATGGGCTCGACCCGCTGTGGATCGGCTATGTCCTGACGATCTTCTCGCTGACCTGGTCGGTGGGTTCCATCGGAACGGCGGGATGGAACGATTTCTGGACCCGCGTCGCCTGCGCCGGCGGCCTTGCCATCACGGCGCTGTCGACGATCGGCATCGCGCTGACGGTGGGCCACGCCTCGATCTGGGTGATCGCGGTGCTGATGGGAACCGCCGGGCTCGGCGTCGGCATGACCAACGTCCATTCGATCTCCTGGGCGCTGGCAGCCGCAGACAAGGACGAGGCGCAAATCACCGCCTCCGCGGCTCCGGCGATGCGCTCGGTCGGCATCGCCTTCGGCGCGGCGATGGCGGGGCTGATCGCCAACGCCGCCGGGCTCGCAAAGGGCACGTCGCCCGACATCGTCCAGCAGGTTCTGCCGTGGGTGTTCGGATTGACCGCCGTCGTGCCGTTCGCGGGCGCACTGTGCGTCCTGCGCATGTTCCAGCTCAAGCCGGGCGTGAAGATATGAGGCGGGCGGGGAACGGGACAGGCATGAAGCGGGATGTCGAATCGATGGACCTGGCGCTCGACGACGGCTTCGTGATTCCGGTCAGCATCCGGCGCAGCACGCGGGCGCGCCGCATCCTCGTCCATGTCGGGAGCTACGACGGCAAGGTCGAGGTCGTCCTGCCGCCCGGCTGCTCCAAACGCGAGGGTGTCGGCTTCGCAACGAGTCAAGCTGGCTGGATCGCCCGCCAACTGTCGCGGATCGACGCGCCGGTACCGTTTGCCGATGGCGCGGACATACCGTTGCTTGGAGAAACGGTCACCATCCGGCTCGTTCCCGGCGCCTCTGCCGTCCCGCATCTCGGCCTCGGCGAGCTTTTGGTGGGCGGCAGCGACGATACGCTGCCGGGGCGGGTCCGTCGCTGGTTGCGCACGGAGGCCCGAAGCCGGATCGAACCGCTGGCGCGCGAAATGGCGCAGACGGTCGGCAGGACCGTCAATCGCGTGACGGTCCGGGATACGCGCTCGCGGTGGGGCAGCTGCTCGCGCGCAGGCAATCTCAATTTCTCGTGGCGGCTGGTGATGGCGCCCGAGGCGGTGCTGGAATACGTCGTCGCACACGAGGTCGCTCATCTCGTCGAGATGAATCACAGCCCTGCCTTCTGGTCGGTCGTTGCCGATCTGTGCCCCAGCCACCGCAAATCGCGACAATGGCTGCGCGCCCACGGCGCCGGATTGCACCGCTACGGGCGGGAAATACCGCTGACGTGAACGATTTTCGGGCTACACCGGCCCGATATTCTTCAGCATGTTCCGGAAACAGCCCGTCTCCGGATTGAACATCTCGCGGCCGACCTCGAAATGGTTGAGACCGTCGAAAACGAAGGTTTCGACGGGATGTCCCGCCGCCTTCCACGCTTCAGCGAATTCGCGGCTCTGGCGCTGGAATTCGTTGAGTTCGCCGGTCCCCCAGGCGACGGTGATCGGGATTCCGTTCTCCGGAATATGGCGGATGGAACTGTTGCGCACCGCCGCCTGTTCGGTGAGATCGAGATAGGTATTGCGGTGGCTGAAACGAACCGGTTCGAGCTCGTACATGCCGCTTCCGGGCGCCGCGCTCTTGATGACGTCTTTCGGCAGACCGTAAGTGCCCTCCCAGTCGGTCACCAGCATCATGCCGCAGATATGGCCGCCCGACGAATGGCCGACACTGTGGATACGGTCGCGATCCCAACCGTATTCGTCGGCATTATGCCAGGCCCATGCGATGGCGGCGCGGTTCTGGCGAACGATCTCGTCGAGCGACACCTGCGGTGCGAGATTGAAATCGAGGACGAGCACGTTGATGCCGGCAGCGACGAACGGCGGCGCGACGTAGGAGCACTGGTCTTTGTTCGATCGCGTCCAGGCGCCGCCGTGGTGATACAGGACCACCGGGGCGCCCTTTGAAGGCGCCGGAAAGATGTCCAGGCGCTCGAGGATCGTCGGGCCGTAGGAGACATCGAGGATGCACTCCATACCATCCCGGATCTTCTCGCAGTCCTCGCCGTTCTGCTGCTGGATTTCCGCCACGTTGGGCACGAGGCTGGACTGGTCGTATTCGCGGTCCAGCTCTTCCTGCGTGAAGGTTCCCCAAACGATCTCGTTCATTTCGTCGTCTCCCTGCTGTCGGGCGGAATTTGCGGTTTCGCAGTCTCCGGCGCAACCGGGTTCTGGCGAAGCCGGTCGCGCCGATCGAAATAGGCATTCAGAAACACGCCGCCGAATACCACGACGCCGCCGATCCAGATCCAGATCTCGGGCGCTTCGGCGAACAGCAGCCAGCCGGCGAGACCGGCGAAGACCAGCTTGGTCAGATCGGCGGGCAGTACGACGGTGGCGTCCGCCTCGCGGAAAGCCTGGCTGAGGGCGAGCTGCGCGCTGACGCCGAAGATGGCGATCCCGATCATGACGGCGAACTGCTCCAGCGTCGGAATCTGCCAGTAGAAAAGCGCTGCGACGAACGCAAACGGCACCTGAAGTACCGAGGCATAGAGCGCGATGGTGACGGCAGAATCGGTCCGCGAAAGCACCTTGATCACCACCAGCGCGCCGGCCCATAGCGTCGACGACAGGATCAGCAACAGTGCTCCGTCGCTCACCTCGGCGTTCCACGGCCGCAGGATGATCATCGCGCCGGACAGGCCGACCAGCAGTGCGACGCCGCGCAATGGGGTGACCCGCTCCTTCAGGAAGACCATCGCGCCGACGGTGGCGAACAGTGGCGCGGTAAAGCTGAGCGCCACGATCGTCGCCAGCGGTTCCAGCGTGAGCGCGACGAAATAGGCCAGCATGGCAATCACGTTGAGGAGCGCGCGCAGCGAATGGAGACCGAGCCGGGTCGTCCTGAGCGGGTTCGCGCCCTTGCCGAGGAACATCGGCGCCAGCAGGCAGATGCCGAACAGGTGGCGCCAGAAGGCAATCACGAAGGGATGGATGTCGGGAGCGATCACCTTTACCGAGACGTTCATGCCCGTGATGCAGAGGCCGCTGGTCAGCATCAGCAGAACGCCCCGGACGGGCGGCGGAATCGTCCGGTAGACGGATGTGACGGGCGCCAGAAGCGCGGACATGGGTGGTTCCTTCGAGGCTCGCGTCCTCAATAGCACGAAAACGGGAGGCAAAGATTCGTTAACCTGGGCCGGATACCCTTCGCGTGGGGAAATGCGGCAATGGAAACATGACGCACCCCGCGGGAGACGTTCATGTCTGTGGATGACTTCGATTTCGAGACGGCCAAATCGGTCGCGCGGGACGGCAGCGACGCCGAACGCGCGGCGCTGGCCGCGCATGCCGATACAGCGCCTGAGCTGCTCTATTTCCTGGCGCAGGACCCGTCTGCGGCCGTTCGCCGGGCCATCGCCGAAAATCCGTCGACGCCGCGTCAGGCCGACCTGATGCTCAGCCAGGACAAGGATATCGGCGTACGCTGCCTGCTTGCCCGAAAGATCGTCGGCCAGGGCTTGGGAGACGACGAACGCTCCCAGCTCTGGCGGATGGGCTTCACGATCCTCGAGACGCTGATGCGCGATCAGGTGGTCCGCGTGCGGCGTGCGCTGGCCGACGACATCAAGACGATGTTCGCCGCGCCGCACGACGTGGTATCGGGCCTCGCCCGCGACACGGAAGCGCGCGTGGCCGCCCCGATCCTGCGCCATTCGCCGGTCCTCACCGACGACGATCTGATCGACATCGTCGAAGCGGGTGCGCCGGACTGGGCACATCAGGCCATTGCATCCCGCGAGGGCGTCTCCGAACGGGTGAGCGCCGCGCTGGTCGGCGCGGGCGCGACACCGACCGTCACGCGTCTGTTGCGCAACAGCGACGCGGACATCGGCGAGGCTGATCTGGAACGCATCGTCGATCGGGCGCCAGCCATAAAGGCGTGGCACGAACCGCTGGTCCGGCGCCCTTCGCTGCCGGCGCGGCTCGCCGAAAAGATCGGCGGATTCGTCTCGGGCTCGCTCAGGGCGCTGCTGCCGGGCGGCAATGCCGGGCGCGTCGGCGTCGACTGGAACGATGCGAACGGGGCCGGCAAACCGGGATGGACGCCGCGTGCGACCGGACCGAACGGCGCCCGGGAATCCGGCAAGGATCGCGCCCGCCGTCTTCATGCCGAGGGAAAGCTGAACGACGCCGTCATCGAGATGGCGTTCAACGCCAACGAGCGGGACTTCGTCCTCGCGGCCCTCGCGTTACGGGCGGGCCTGCCGCTTTGGGGCGTGGAACGCATCGTCAATGGTGCGACCGGCAAGGGAATGACGGCGCTGTGCTGGAAGGCCGGCCTCCAGATGCGGTTCGCCATCGAGCTGCAGCGGCGTCTTGCCCGCGTGCCGCCGTCCAAGGTGGTGCTCGCCCGAGACGGTTTCGACTATCCCTATACCGACGAAGAGATGGAAAGCCGGCTCGACCTCCTGCTGGCGTGAAGGAGGTTCAGAACAGCCCCTTCCGCATCAGGTTCAGCGCCGCGATCAGCAGGAACACGTAGACGCAGTTACGGAACACGTCCTCCGACAAAAGCCCGCGGAGCCGAGCACCGAGCGCCATGCCGATAAAGGCCGGTATCAGGCTGACCGCCGAGATCGCAGCCTCCTCGCGCCCGATGGCGCCCTTGGAGACCAGCGCGATCACCAGCATCGACGAGCTGATGAGGAACGTGATGGCGAGGGCGCGCACGAAGGTTTCCTTGTCGACGTCGCGCGCCTGCAGATACATCGCGATGGGTATGCCGACCGAACCCGTCGTGCCGGTCAGAATGCCGGAGAGGATGCCGAGCGGCGGGGCCACCCACGGCGCGGCCGCGTCGGAAATGCGGAGCCGGAACCGGGTGACGTTGATCGCGACGTAAATCACGACGACCACGCCGAGGAACGTCGTCAGGATGTCGGCGTCGACGAGAAACAGGATTTCCGCGCCGAGCCACGTCGACGAGACCGAAAACAGGTTGATGACCCAGTAGCGCCGCAGCATCTCGAGCGCACGACCGCCCTGGAACGCCTGAAGGAGGTTGGTCGCGACAACCGGGACTGCGATGCAGGCGATGGCGGTCCGCAGGTCGACGACGTTGGTGATGATCGACACGGCGGTCAGCGGCAGGCCGAGACCGATCATGCCCTTCACGCCGCCGGCGAGCAGCAGCGCGATCATGACCACGGTTATGACGGTAACGTCCAGGACGGGACTCCGGCAGGAAGGCCGGGATTCTCGCCCATTCGCCGGGTTAAGCAACTGGTAATCGTGACCCCCTATCGTGGGGTCCGATTCAATCTGGTCCGGTCCCGGCGGCCGGCCGACGCCACGGAACGAAGCAAGGCCCGCAACGCGACATGCCCCTGGAACGACGACGCATAATCTTCTCCGACGACGAAGTCGTTTCGGCTGCGCTGGCGCACTGCAAATCGAGCGGAATCGCAATTCCCGACGCTGCCGTCGAAGCCGCGGACGTCGCCATCGACGAGGATTGCTCCCTCACGATGACGTTCGCCGTTACCTCGCCCGATCAGTCGGACGAGGTCCACATCGATTCCGAAACGCTTCTGCAGGCACTCGTCTCGTTCTGCCGTGTCGCTGCGGTGCCGCTGCCGCGCGCTGCATCCAAGCGGCTGGAACCGATGGACGGTGCGCTCTCGATGGTCTTCCACACCGATCGCGTCCGCGGATCGGTGAAATGCTCGGCCGCCGCCTGACGGCGTTTTCACCTATTCCCTCAAGACGTCCAGGAATTTCTCGAGCATACCCGGCTTGCGGGCCGGTTTCCCCCGCCGGTCGCCAGCACGCAACCGCTCGCCCGTTGACTGCGCGGATCGCGGTTTCGATCGTTTCGCGAAGGCCGGGTTGGGGTTTTCGTAGACGAACAACACCTTGAAGTCGCCGTCTTCGTTCAACGTGTAATAGGCAACCTTCCGGATCGTACGGTCGCGCTCGCAGCGGTCGTAGGCATCGGCCGCCGCGTCGGCCCGGTTTTCGATGTTCTCTCCATAGGTCATTTCGCCGTCGCGCAGGTTTTCCTCGTCGCGAACGACATAGATTTCGACAGTTCCGCTCATGTCCTCCTCGGCATCAGGTTGGAATTCCGATATAGCCGGGGCGGGTTTCCGGAACGTCAAAACAACTGGTAAGCGTTCGGTAAACGCCGCTTCCGGGCGGAGGTTATCCACAGGAAACGCTGATGAGGGCCGGGACCTGACGGCCCCGAGGTCTCAGACGTTGATGATCGAACCGCGTTCGATGACGAAGGTGCGGTCGAGGAGATCCTTGATGTGCTTGTCGTTGGATTCCGACACCAGCACGGATTCGCCCTCGGCCTTGAGGCTCGACATGATCTCGACCATGCGCTGGGCGAAGACCGGCGCGATACCTTCCGACGGTTCGTCGAGCATCAGCAGCTTGGTGCCGGCCATCAGCGCACGGGCGAAAGCCACGAACTTCTGCTGGCCGCCCGAGAGCTCCGTCGCGCCGCGGGCGCGGAATTCGGCGACCTCTGGCATCAGTTCGTAGATCCATTCGAGGCGCTTCTGCGCGTCCGCATTGCCGGTGGACCAGACCGGCAACATGATGTTTTCCTCCGCGCTCAGCTGCGGAACGAGGCGCCTGTCTTCGGGCATGAAGCCGATGCCGATGAAGGCACGACGATGCGCCGCCGTCGCGCGGAGATCCTCGCCGTCGAATTCCATCGACCCGTTGCGCGCCTTGAGCGCGCCCATGACGGCGCGCATGAACGTCGTCTTTCCGGCGCCGTTGCGGCCGATCAGGCCGCACATCGTGCCCGACGGCACCTCGAGACTGACGTCGCGCAGGATCGGGGTCGCCCCGATATTCACGTCGAGGCCGGCAACCTTAAGCATCGGCGCCTCCCTCCGCGTGCGCAGGGTGATATTCCTGGCCGATCACGAATTCCTTCACCTTTTCGTCCCGCATCGCTTCCGCCGTCAACGCGTCGCAGATGATCTCGCCCTGATAGAAGGCGAGCACCCGGCTGACGTAGCGTTCGACGATCTCCATGTCGTGCTCGATGAAAAGCACGGTCGTATCCGCATCGCGCAGCGCCTGCATGATGATGTCCATCAGCCCGAACTTCTCCTCGACGCTGATGCCGCTTGTCGGCTCGTCGAGCATGATCAGCTTGGGATTTCGAACCGTCGCCATCGCGATGTCGAGCAGCTTACGGACGCCCTGCGGTAGAGCCGACGCCGCCATGTTGCGATACTCGTCGATCTGGTAGCGCCGGAGCTGTTCGTCGACGCGCGCCGCACGCTCGTCCGTCTCCAGCGGCGTGAACAGGCCCAGGCCTGACCGTTCGGCGATGCCGTAGGCCATCAGCATGTTGTCGAACACACTTTCCGACAGGAACACCTGCGCCACCTGGAACGAGCGGCACAGGCCGAGCTTGGTCACGTCCCGGGGATGCAGACCCAGCAGGCTGCGGCCCATGAAGTCGATCGTGCCGGCGGACGGCGGCAGATAGCCGGTGACCATGTTGACGAAGGTCGTCTTGCCCGCGCCGTTGGCCCCGATGATGCCGATCGTCTCGCCTTCGTCGATATCGACGTTGATGTTGTGCGCCGCGACGACGCCGCCGAAGTTCTTTTCCAGGTCGCGGACCTTGAGAACGTTTGCCATGTCCCTACTCCGCCGCCTGGGTTTCGCCGCCGCCGCTCAACGCGCGGCGCTTGCGCCATTCGGACCGGATGGACCACAGGCCGTCGGGCAGGAACATGATGATTACCAGCAGCGCGCCGCCGAGGATGAGCTGCCAGATTTCCGGCGCGTACTCGAACGCGTACGTCCTGAGAAGCTCGTACACCAGCGCGCCGATGAATGTCGCGCTGACATTGCCGGTACCCGACAGGATGGTGATGAACACGAAGTCGCCCGATACCGGCCAGTAGACCATCGAATCCGGATCGACATGGCCGATCGTCAGCGCCATGATCACGCCGCCGGTGCCGGCCAGCAGACCGGAAATCACGTATTTGACGTGGATCGCGCGTTCCGCGGAATAGCCGAGATACTCGACCCGGATCTCGTTCTCGCGCACCGCCATGGTCATCATGCCGAGCGTCGATTTCAGATACCAGTGCGCACCGACCGCCGCGATATAGGCAAAGATGCATGCGAAGACGAAAAGCGTGATCTGGTACGCCTCGCCCTCCGCCGTGAAGCCGAGGAAGGTCGTCGGCTCGATGCCGATGCCGTCGGTAGAGCCGAGCGATTCGAGCTTGGCGAGCACGCCATAGAGGATCATCGAGAACGCCAGGTTGAGCAGCGCGAAAAAGATCGCGCGGTACTGGCGCAACAGCAGCCCGAGGATATAGGCGAGGATGCCGGCCGTCAGCGTCCCGCAGATCACCAGGACGAATATCTCGTTGACGCCGGCGAACTGCAGCATGGCCACCGTATAGGCGCCGAAGCCGAAGAACAGCGCATGGCCGAACGAAACGAGGCCGGTGCGCCACAGGATCAGCAGCCCGATGGCGACGATGCCGCGCGACAGGCTTTGCAGCCCGATGTTGCGCATCCAGTCCTCGAGCAGGAAATTGAGGACGATCAGGGCGATCAGACCGATCGTCAGCCCCCAGAAGGTCCTGTCCATCAGCCGGGTCATATCTTCCTCGCCTTGATCGGGGTGAACAGACCTTCAGGCCGGATGCAGAGCACCAGCGCCATGATCGCGTAGATCACGAACAGCTCGACCGCCGGGAACATATGGACCGCCGCGGCGCGCGAGATGCCGACGATTATGGCGCCGATCAGCGCACCGGGGATCGACCCCATGCCGCCGATCACGACGACGGCGAAGGCGAGCACGACGACTTCGACACCGATGCCGGGCTGGACCGAAATCGTCGGGGCGAGATAGGCGCCGCCGAGTGCGCCGAGGAACGTGCCGATCATGAAGGTCGACAGGAACACGGCCGTCACGTTGATGCCCATCGCTTCGCTCATCTCGCGGTCGAAGATGACAGCCAGCAGCTTCTTGCCGTAGCGCGTGCGGTTTAGGCCGTACCAGAGCACCCAGGCGATGATGAACGACACGGCGACCATCGACAGGTTGTAGTTGTCGAACACGAGACCGCCGATCTCGCTGATATCGAGGAGCGCCATCGGCTGGAAGGCGAGATAGGGGCTGGTTCCCCAGATAAGGAGGATCACGTCTTCGAGCACCAGGAAGGCGGCGAACGTCGCCAAAACGACGATGTGTTCGTCGCGGCCGTAGAGATACTTGAGAAGCCCGCGCTCGATCACCACACCGAGGATCACGCCGAGGAAGGCGGCGGAAAGGAAGATGATCACGAAGCCGCCGAAATCGGGCAGCTCCGCCTCGTACCACATCCCGACAAGGTAGGCGGCGAGGTAAGCGCCGAAGGCGAAGAAAGAACCGTGCGTGACGTTCAGGACTTTCTGAACGCCGAAAATCACGGTCAGGCCTACCGCCACCATGAAAAGGTAGGACGAGTAGATCAAGCCATCGACGAGGATGACGAGAATTAGCTCAAGATCCAACGTGAAGCCCCTGTGTTAACCCGCTCTTGTTCTGAGG